>JAPLOC010001317.1:4782-21750 GCA_026692825.1 Planctomycetota bacterium
GATTATCTGAAGCGCCTGAAACACTTTCTTCACTTCGCCGGTCATTACCAGAGCCGGCAGGTGCAGCAGCACACTGACCCGGATTCCCGTCCCGACATTCGTCGGGCAGGCGGTGAGGTAACCCAATTCTTCGCTGAAGGCGTAGGTCACCCGCTCTTCCAGCAAATCGTCGATCCGATTGATTTGCTGCCAGCACGAATCCAGATCGAAGCCACTGTGCAGCACCTGAATCCGCAAATGGTCTTCCTCGTTGACCATCAGGCTGATGTTTTCCCCTTCCGTGAAGCAGACCCCGCGCGAGCCGTGGCTTTCGGATAACTCGCGACTGATCAGTTGGCGTTCGACCAGGAATTGCCGATCGAGTCGTTCGAGATGACTGACGTCGAGGTACGACCGCGGCCCCCCCAGCGAGAGTTCGTTGAGATGTCGCCGAAGGGTCCGCTCGATCTCGGACCGAACGCTGTCGTCGGCCCGGTTGAGAAAGGGAAACTGCGCCAGGTTGCGAGCCAGGCGGATCCGGCTCGACATGACAATGTCGGAGTCCGAACCGGTCCCACGCAACCATTCGCCGCGGCGCGGCACCAGGTCATTCAGCTCCACGACTGCTCTTCCTTGTTCATTCGACGCCGTTGTGACAACCGCACGATGGTTCCAAACCGGTGGTCCAATCGAGTCCACCAGGGTCATTCGTCGCCAGGGCTGGCCGACTCGTGTTCCAAAGCCTGGATCTGATCGCGGAGTTTGGCCGCCTGTTCATACGACTCTTCCGCCACCGCCGCCTGAAGTTCGTTTCGCAATCGGACCAATTCATAGCGTTTGCGGCTGTCGACCGGGGCGCGGCGGGGGAATTTGCCGACGTGCTGGATATCGCCGTGAATGTTCTCGAGCAGTGGCACGAGTTCGTCCCGAAACGCGGTGTAGCACTGGGGGCAACCGAGTCGCCCCTGGCTGCGGAATTCGCGAAACGTCAGTTTGCAATGCGGGCAAACCAAGCGTTCCAATTCTTCCAATTCCGTCTCGCTCATGCCGGCGGGGCCAGCACCGGAACTGGGTTCCGGAGAGGCAGTCGCCATGTACTTCTGTGCGCACTCTTCGCACAGGTGCAGTTCCTGAGTCTGCCCTTTTTCGATCTCAGTCACGTGCAGAGTCGCCACTTTCGGGCGAATCGCCAATGCGGGGATTGGCTGGTCGACGACGTGCGGTGGTTCGACCGATCCAACGCACGGGCGAATCGAACGCGAACACACGTCGCGCCGGCCGGCTTGGACAGATCCCCGGAACGTCTGCTAAAACAGTGTTGCATTCTACCCGTGGGGAGGGGGCTGTCAAGCCGCGTTCACGCCACGGAGAATCACCTAAATCACCACCCGGCTTATGGATGCGACACGCCTCCCCGGCCGACCCCTCGGGTAACCCATGTCCCGTTTTCTCCCCGACTTTGAGACTTTTTCCCGTTTGGCGTCGCAAGGGAGTCTCGTTCCCATTTACCGCCAACTCGTGGCGGACACTCTCACCCCCCTGTCCGCCTACAGCAAGCTCCAATGGGGCGAGTCAAGCTTCCTGTTCGAAAGTGTCGTCGGCGGTGAACAGATCGGCCGGTTCAGCTTTCTCGGTGCCGATCCGTTTTTGCAGATCGAGGCGTTTGGCAACACCGTGGTCGTCACCCGGGACGGTGTCCCGCAAACTCACACTTCGGACGATCCCCTGCGGGATCTCGAAGAACTCGTCGCGAAGTACCGCGCGCCGCATGTTCCCGGCCTGCCCCGATTCTGCGGCGGAGCCGTCGGCTATTTCAGTTACGACGTGGTTCGCTACACCGAGCGCCTGCCGAACGCCCCGAGCGACGACCGGCAACTTCCCGATCTCTCGTTCGCCCTGTACGACCGCATGGTGATCTTCGACCAGATTCGCAAGACAATTCTGGTGGTGGCCCACGCCCAGACCCAGGGGGGCGACTTGCGGGCGCTGTACGACGCCGCCTGCGAACGGATTGACGAGACCTGCCGCCGACTGCCCCGCGGTGCAGTCAACCTGCCCCTGACCGCCATTGACCTGTCGGGCGACCCGCATCTGGAATGGAAGTCCAATTTCACCCGGGAGGGATTTGAAGACGCCGTCCGCAAGTGTCAGGAATACATTCGCGCGGGGGATATTTTTCAAGTCGTCATCAGCCAGCGGCTGCAAATCGAGACTTCAACCCGCCCGATCGACATCTACCGGGCGCTGCGAATCGTCAACCCCAGCCCGTTCATGTTTCTGCTCCGCACCCCGGGCGTCAACCTGGTCGGGGCCTCTCCCGAAATCATGGTGCGGGTCGAGGAGGGGGAAGTGACCATTCGCCCCCTCGCCGGCACGCGACCACGCGGCAAAAATGACGAAGAGGACGCGCGACTCGAGCGCGAATTGCTGGCCGATCCCAAAGAGCGTGCCGAGCATGTCATGCTGGTGGACCTCGCCCGAAACGATGTCGGCCGGGTCGCTCAGTATGGCTCGGTCGAACTTTCGGATGTGATGAAGGTCGAGCGCTACAGCCACGTGATGCACATCACATCGAACGTCATTGGCCAATTGCAACCGGGCAAGACGGCACTCGACGCGCTGCGGGCGGGGTTGCCGGCGGGAACCGTTTCGGGGGCTCCCAAGGTGCGGGCCATGCAGATTATCGACGAGATTGAGCCGCACCGTCGCGGCCCCTACGCCGGCGCGGTCGGATACATGGACTTCACTGGGAATATGGATACCTGCATCGCGCTTCGCACCCTGGTGATGATCGGCCAGACCGCGTACGTCCAGGCGGGAGCGGGCATCGTCGCCGACAGCGTTCCCAGCGAGGAATACCAGGAAACGCTCAACAAGGCGAAAGGGCTGATGAAGGCGATCGAGATCGCGCAGCGCCAATTGTAAGGACCCACGTCGAGCTCGAGCCTCGCCCGTCAGTAAGAACTTCAGCCGCCGCGCCCGTTCCCGCTCATACGGGCGACTCGCGCTGCCCGCGGTTGAGTACCCGTCCACAAACCTGCGGCTGCGCCGCGATAAACCCTACATACGAGGGTTTTGATCCTGGACAGGTTCTTTGTCAGCGAGCGGCCTGTTGAAAAAAAGGCACCGTCGCATTCACGACGGTGCCTTCAAGGGATCGGAATTCCACACGACGCTTAACCGCTGGCGACTGGACGCGGGGTTCCAGATTTGCCAGGGACTGCGCGATCTATTTCGGCATCGGCAGGATGATCAACGCATCCTCGGCGAAGCTCGCTTCACCCGACTTGCCATTGATCTTGTACTGAATCTTAAGCTGCTTCGCGGTCCCCGGAATCGGGTCGCCACCGAACGCGGTGTTGAAGCTGGAATTCGCCAGGGTGACCATCGGCAAGTCGGTCGCCGCCTTCTGGACGATCTCGGTCACATCCTTCTGCGTGGCTCCACCACCGTAGGTCGCTTTCACGATCTCCAGATTCACCTTGGGGATGTCGATCTTGGCCAGAAGGTCGCGGATCTCGGGAACTTTACCGCCGATCTTTTGGGCGATGACCAGAGCCGCTCCCTTGGCTTCTTCTTTCACGTCGGCCGATTCGCTCGCCGAGATCGCCAGCTTCATGCCGTCGAGCGTCGGATAACGCTTGACGATTTCGAGGACCAGCTTCTTCTCGGCGGGCTGCTTCGACGCGGCGTACGCCGTTCGGCACATTTCCATCCGCTGATCAATCGGCAACACAAACTGATTGGCGATGCGGATGTAACCACGCAGCGCCCGCAACTGGTATTTCTCACCCGGCGCGGTCTTCGTCAGGTCGAGCAGCACGGGAGCCGCATCGTCGGTCATCCCTTTACCCAGGAGTCGGCTGGCGACATCCTGCATGGTGGCGTCTTTGCTGCGGGCGGCAGTGCCGACCGTTTCGAGAGCCTTGGTTCCGCCAACGGCGGCGAGGGTCTCCAGCAGCATCGTTTTGGTGGCGGCCGGAACGCTTTCCAGCGCGGTCGCGAGCTGTGTGGCACACGCTTCACGATCCGGCATCCGCACGCAGGCGGTCTTCAGGGCCAGTTGCGCCGCAGCCAAGTCTTCCTCGAACTTCGGCTTCACAACCTGGCCAATCAGCACTGGGAGTTTTTCGAGGTCGACGATCGCCCCCAGCGCGGTCAGTGCCGCGGTCCGCACGGCCTTGTCGGAATTGTCGACCGCTTTCAGCACTTCATCAATCGCGGCGATTCGCCGTTGGGCGACCAGATCGAGCAACAGCGGATGCGTCTTCCCTTTGGCGTTCGCCAGCAGCGTGACGATCGCCGAGTTGATCTTGTCTCCCTGCAGTTCCGCGAGGGCCTCCTTGGCGGTCTGGGCCAGTTCCGCATCGGCGTCGAGAGCGATTTCCAAGAGCGAAGCAAGGCTTCCGTCATTCCCCACGCGTCGCAGAGCGGCCAGGGCGGCCAGACGAACCGCTTTCGGTCCCGTGCCGGTGGCGGCTTGAATCGCGGTGAGATCGACTGTCGCGCGGCGGTCGGCCATCGCGCCAATCAGCAGCGCCCCACGTTCGGGAGTTGCTTTCGCAATCTCGGCGGCGAGAGACTTGTCGACCGTGTTGCCAGGGAACTCCCGGATGGTGCCCAGCGCCAACTGGAACATCGCCTTGTCTTCCGACGCCAGAAGTTCCAGCAGCAGCGGAATCCCCTCGTCGTTGCGGGACAGAATCGCCCCGCGAGTCGCTTCGATCTTCCGTTGCTTGGGCACGTCGGCTTTGCGGACTTCGTCGTAGATTTCCGCCGCCTCGGCCCCCTTGCCTTCGCTCTGCCGGCGTTCGGCGACCAGCACCAATCCTTCCGCGACCGCCGATCGCGTCTTTCCTTCCGAGGTCGCCAATGCGGCCCGCAACGCCTTGGATGCGCCATCGTTCCCGACGCGTCCCAGGGCGACGGCCGCCGCGGAAGCGACCTCCGCGTCCTTGTCGGCGAGCCGGCCTGTCAGCAGGTCAACCGCCAGCGCGTCGCGACGGACGCCAATCGAATTCAGCGTGCCGACCAGCAGCCGGCCTTCCAGGGTTTCGCTCCCTCTCCGCAACGCTTCCTCGGCTTCCGGTCCGGGAATCGCTTCGAGCGCGATTCGCGCCCACGAAGAAAGCTGTTCGTTGGGGAGCAGCTTCGCGAGATCGGGAACCGCATCGACCGAGCCATAGACGGCGAGGTGTTTGCAGGTCACCGCCTTGTCGGCCGGCGCCGCGTCGGACCGCAACAGGGCGATCAGTTCTTTTTCTTTGGGAGTCTGGCCGTCGCCGGCCCGGGTGATTCCCGAAGACAGGCCGAGTAGCGCGGCACAGCAGGCGATTGTGAACGCGAATTGTCGAATCGTAGGCATGGTGTGAATCCTCTAAGCCGATTCCAAGGAGTGCGTCTTGTGCGGAGAAGCCCCGACCGCGATGCGATTCGGGGGGGAACGAGAGTTTTTGTGGCCGGATTGATCCTCTGGGGGATCTACAGCCGCCACGGTTCCCGCAGAGCTTCCGACCGCAGGCGATTCGCCTCGGCGTCTCCGACGAATTCGTTTTTCACATTGTCAAACTTCACCTGCCGATTCAGGTACAGCGCGACATTCGCCGCATGGCAGGCGATGTGTGCGTTGCAAGCGGCCTCGGCATTCCCCTTGGGCTGGCTGCGGGTTTTCACGCAGTCGAGGAAATCGCGAACATGGAAGGTCGCGGGGTAATTTTCGATCTCGGCGACCTTTCGCCCCGCCAGCAGAGCGGGGGAACTGAGAACGATCTTGCCGCTGTCTCCCGCCTCGACCCAACCATTTTCCCCTTCGAACCGGACCGGGCAGGATCCCAGCGGAATCCAACCGGTTTCGCGGAAGATCAGCTCGGTGCCGTTTTCATATTTGGCGACGAGTTGACCATCTTTCGGAGCGTTGTACTCGACCGGAGGAAGGCAATCGCCCACCGCCCACTGGCACAGGTCGACGCAGTGGGAACCCCACTCGAGGACGCCACCTCCCACGAGGCCGCCTCCCTTTTCGAAGTTGAACCCGTCGAGCAGTTTGGCATTGAACGGACGCCACGCTGCGGGGCCGAGGTACATGTCCCAGTCGACCACTTCCTTGTTCGGTTCCGTTTCCGGAAGGAGCCAGCCGCTGGTCATCGCCTGCATGCCGGCGGGATGCGCGTAAACCTTGGTCAGTTTCCCGAGCTTGCCCGTCCGGGCCAGTTCACAAGCGAACGCGAAGTGGGGCAGGTTGCGGCGTTGAGTGCCGGCCTGAAACACCCGCCCCGTCCGCTTCATCGTGTCCTTAAGAATCAGGCTCTGTTCGATGTTCTTTGTACAGGGCTTTTCGCAGTACATGTCTTTGCCCGCTTTGGCGGCGGCCATGGCGGCTGTCGCATGCCAGTTGGGGCCGGTCGCGATCAGCACGGCGTCGATGTCGCTGCGGTCAAGCAGTTCGCGGAAATCGCGATACATGGCGCAGTTGTCGTTGCCATATCGCCCGTCGGCGATCTTTTTGACGCCGATCCGCCGGGCTTCCTTCACATCGCAAACGGCAGCGAACTGCACGTCTTTCTGATCGAGGAAACATCCCAGGTCGTAGGTTCCCCGGTTTCCGATCCCGATTCCTCCCAGAATCACCCGTTCGCTGGGGGCGACGTTGCCGTCAAGGCCCAGGGCCGAACTGGGGATGATGGTGGGAGCCGCGATGGCGGCGGCCCCGGCGGAGAGCGCGGTCTTCAAGAACCCGCGGCGGTGAATGGGCTTCCCTTTAATCGACATGGCCGAACTCCAGATCCAGTTGATCGCGTGACTGGCAGAACCTCGCCCGGCGGGCGTCCATACGCTCCCGGCATGGCGGCAAGATACCGCATGAACAGCTTGCAACGCAATCCGCCCCCCTCGGCATTGTCGCGACAGCGGTCGACGACCACCCCCTGAACGCGACCCTCCTCGAGAATCACCTGATTAGGTCACAGATTCTTTCATCGAACGATCCAACCCCGTAGTCGACTTGATATCGCCTCGAAACGGCAATTGAGGTACAAAACGGCCCCTCCTCGACTGAATCCCCTCCCCACCTTCCAGTCGTCCATTCCGCTGCGACGTTGCGTACGGCACCGCCGCATCTCACCGGACAATCCACTAAGTGCCGAGAATCCTCCCATGACAACCCTACCGCGTCGCCGATCGACAACCACCGGGTGGTTGATTTTGTTGACTTGCGTGTTGGCAATGACAAGTTCGGGATGCAAGCAACTCAATTTGTGGGACGGCCCCAACTACCGTGACGATCCGGTGGTTTCCCAGATCGACGGCAACGTGCCCAACCCGCATTCGCTCGCGGATTGACGATTTCGATTTTCCCCAACGGGGCGAGACTACAGCACCTTCTGAATCGTCTCACGCAACACCTCGCCCGACTTTTGCAGGGCGATCTTTTCCTTGGGCCACAGCTCCACTTCCACGTGGCCCAATACCCCCTTGCGCCCCACCACCGTCGGGACCGAAATCGCGACGTCACGCAATCCGTAGGCCCCCGACTGCAACGACGAGACCGGCAGAATTCGGCGTTGATCCAAGGCGACGGCGTGGACCACGTCGGCGATCGAGACACCCACCGCGAAGCCGGCTCCCCCTTTTTTCTTGATCACCTCGGCACCGCTCCCCCGAGTTTTCTTTTCTACCTCGGCGATCAACGCGCTGTTGACACCCGGGAACTTCTCGAGTGGCAAACCCGCGATTTGCGCCTGCGACCAGATCGGCACCATGCTGTTGTTCGCCGAAAATCGTGACCTGAACCTGTGTCGGCGGCACATCAATGCGGGCCGCCAGCATGCTCCGCAATCGCGTGGTGTCCAGAACCGTTCCCAGTCCAATCACCTGGGCCGGCGGCAGGCCCAATTCGCGGATCGCCAGGTACGTCAGCACGTCAACCGGATTCGAAACCACGAAGACGATCGCGTCTTTCTTGAGTCCCGACTTCTTGAGATCCCCCAGGATCCCCCGAAACAGCGACACGTTGCGGTTGATGAGATCAAGCCGGCTTTCGTCGGGCTTCCTTCGCAGGCCGGCGGTGATCACCACCATGTCGCTGTCGGCGCACGCCTGAGTCGGGGCGGCGTAAATCTTCTGATCCGCGATCAGGCTCGCTCCGTGCAACAGGTCGAGCGCCTGTCCTTCGACAAGTTCCTGATTCACGTCGACCAGGACAATCTCACGCACGATCCGCCCGGCCTGCAACGCGAACCCCGCGCACGAACCGACCAGACCACCACCGCCAATAATGCTGACTTTCATGCTTGACTCTCAGGAATCGCTGTTCGTTGGAAGGTGTGGGAAATTCGTCCGTCAACCGCCGTTAGCGCTGCCCCATCGCCGCCATCACTTGTTCGGTGATCATCCGAACCATCGCTTCCAGGTCCGTTCCCGCGGGAATGGTTCCCGCCGGCTGGATGCTCGCGCTCGTGGTCGGTTGCAGGTAGCCCGGGTACTGCGGGGGAGGTTCAAACGCCTTCGGTTGCGGCAGGTTCTCATGGTACCCGTCTCGGAAGGCGGTGTTGCCGCACAAGTCGCAGTTGTCCACATGGAACCGCGGATCGTCGAAACCAAGTTTCTTCTTGAGATCCAGCAGCTCCCGGGACTTTTGTTCGTTCAGATAGCTGATGCCGCCGAGTTGCCGGGACAGAATCAGAATCCGGCAATAGGCGTCAACAATTTCCGTCTTCCAGTACGCCTCTTCCAGCTCTTTGCCAAAGCTGACGGTCCCGTGATTGGTGAGGATGATGCAGCTCGTCCCCGGTTTCAGGAACGGCAACACAGTCTCGGCGAAGGGCGATCCGCCTGGGGTCTCGTAGGGGGCGAACGGAATCTCGCCGAGAAACACTTCGATTTCGGGGAGAACGCACTGCGGAATCGGTTCGCGGGCGACGCCGAACGCGGTGGCGTGGGGCGGGTGGCAATGCACGACCGCGCGAATATCGGGTCGCGCCTTCATGATCGCCAAGTGCAACAGGATCTCGCTGGTGCGCTTCCGCTTGCCTGCGATCTGACCGCCGTTGAGGTCGACGGCGCAAATGTCATCGGGGGTCATGAACCCCTTGCAGATCATCGTGGGGGAGCAAAGCACTTCGTTGTCGCCAACGCGATACGAAATATTCCCGTCATTGGCGGCGGCGAATCCCTTGTTGTACACCCGTCGGCCGATCTCGCAGATCTGCTCTTTGATCTTGCGGTCGTTGATGCCGGAATTCCACTGGTTGCTCATGGGGAGTCTGGGGCTTTTCTGTAAGTGGGAGTGTGATTCGCTTGAGTAGGGCGGAATCTCGCGGTCGTCCGCGAGATCAGTCCGCCATCAATTCGACGGTATCCAACAGCGCGGCGTTGTACGCATCGACCGGCTTCAGCTCGGGGAGAAACGGGGCGGCCGCCTCTCCTCCTTCACTGATAGCGATCTTCGCTCCTTCACCCGCGCCCAACTGATCGAAAACGACGAACGGTTCGCCGCGCCCGCTCTCGGCACCCCGCAGGCCGTCGAGCGTGAACGGCACCGTCATCAGCCAGGTCGCTCCACGAAGCGTCGGATGGCAACGGCTGAGGGTAACTTTTCCAATGACTTCGCCAATGCGCATGAATCGCTCCTAACGGTCGAGGGCTTTGAACAGCCCCGTCAGTTCAAACGAACCGCGTTTCGAACCGTCGAACGCGAGGACATTGGGCCGAAACGACTCGTTCAGACGGAGGATCGCCCCCGCGTCGGCGATGGCGGCCGCTCGCACCTTTTCATTTCGATTCGCCAGGCACGCGACCCATTCGGGGGCCGCCGACAGAATGAACACGTTGTCCGCTTCGCCTCGGCAAATCGCACTGATCGCCTGCGCCGCCGCGTCGGCCGGGTCTCCCGCGAGTCGCTGATCGACGAGCGCTCCGCTTCCGCGCCAGGTCGCGATCGCTCCGGCGAGGCCCGGTGTGGGTTGCGCCGCCACCAGGATCCAGCGACCACGTGGGACGCTCTTCGTCTTCGGGTCGGCAGACTCGCGGACCACTTCCAGTCGCCGGCTGCGAACCACATCATGCGCCGACGGCGTCAACAACGCCTTCGCGCTCACGCGCACAATGCGAGCGCCATGCAACTGCTTTTCAAGAACTTCCGCTGTGATGATCCGCTCGGCGATCGTCACCTCACCCGCGACCGCAGTCGCCGGGGGGGCCGATCCGGATGTTGACAGGCTCGCGGGAGCAGGGACCGCAGCCATCGATCCCGGGAGAACGGTGCGGGGCGGCGAGGGTTTGGACGTGGCCGGGCTGGTGTTGGTAGAAACCGCGACGTCGATCAACGCCGGCGCGGCGGACGTGGCTTCGAATCGGCTGGGGGGCGTCAACAGACGACCGCCATTGGTTTCGGTGGCAACCGCGGCTTCAACCGGTTGCGGCTCGGGGCGGGCGACCGGTTCGGTGCGCGGCGTCGGCACCACACCCGGCAGTTGCTGCAGGATGCGCCGCACGATCTCGTCGACTAACGCCGCGTCGTTGTTCATGTGTCGGGCAATCCGATGATCGCCCATCTCAAGGGGGTTGTGTTCATGCCCACCAGGTCACGCACCGCCGCTCCGTCGGAAGTGATCAGTACGGTGTCTCCCTGCCGGCTTCCCAACGGATCGATCGCCAATTGCGGTTCTCCGTCGGGCTTGCGCGACGCGTCGAGCGGCTGCACAATCAACAGCTTCCAGCCATTCAGGCTGGCATGCTTGATGGTGGAGGTAACGCGACCGACGACTTGGGCAAGTTGCATTTCGGCAGTGATTAAAGGATGTGCAGATCGTCCACCAGCACACACCGCCGCTGGCGGGTGAAGGTCAGCGGCGTTGTGACCCCTTCACCGGTCGGAGTCGCGATGCTGTAGCTCAGGTAGCCTTCGCCCCCGAGTCCCAGTCCCGCCATGCACGGGCCATTCTTGATGAACAGCGTCGTGTCCATTTCGCGAGCCATGATCGTCATGTTCCGCACATTGCGGCTGTGGATGATCGCGGTGTGCCGGTAACCATGCTCGTGTTTCTTGGCCAATTCCACCCCCTGGCGGAAATCGCGAACACGCACGATCGGAAGGACCGGCATCATCTGTTCCTGCGAGACGAACGGATTCGACTCGTCGGTCTCGGCGTACAGGATCTGGGTTCCAGCCGGCACATTGACGCCAATCAGGCCGGCGATGACCGCCGGATCGCGACCAATCAAGTCGCGGTTCAGCATCGGGTGATCTTTGCCCGGGGTGAAGGCGATCGCCGTCAGTTGCTCCATCTGTGATCGGGACAGTTGGAAACCGCCATGGCGACCGAGGGCATCCATCAGTTTGGGGAAGATCGCGTCGACCGCGAAGACCTCTTTCTCGCCGATGCAAAGCAAGTTGTTGTCGTACGCACAACCTTTCACGATGTTCTTGGCGGCGTTTTCGGGACAGGCGGTTTCATCGACAACGACCGGCGGATTCCCCGGGCCGGCGACCACCGCCCGCTTCCGACTCTCCATCGCGGCGCGAGCGACGGCTGGTCCCCCGGTGACCACCAGCATCCGCACCCCTTTGTGTTCGAAAATGCCGGCGGCGGTGTCGAGCGTGGGCTTCTCGATGATCGTGATCAGATTTTCCAGTCCGGTCGCGGCGTAGATCGCCTTGTTGAACCGACGCACTCCGTCGACCGCAATCCGCGCTCCCGAGGGGTGGGCATTGAAGACGACCGTGTTCCCCGAAGCGATCATGCTGACCGAATTGCCCGCCAGTGTCGGGAGCGAGTGGGTCACCGGGGTGATCGCCCCGATGACACCGAAGGGAGCATGCTCCAGCAGGGTAATCCCCTGGTCGCCGCTATAGCAATCGGTCTTCAGGAACTCGAGACCGGGAACCGGCCGCAGGATGTCTCGTCGAATTCGAGTTTGCCGAGTTCCTCGGCCTGTTCGGACGTGATCTTTCGGATGCAGTCGATCGCCTTGGCGCGATCCGAGATCGGCCGGGTCGAGAGCTTTTTGAATGCCTGGGTGGCGGCGTCGACCGCCTGGTCGACGGTGGGAAAAACGCCCCAGTCACCCGACTGACCGCGCGAAGAGGCCGCTGTGAACGGAGCCCGCCCGAGCTGCGAGAGGACTTCCTGAACCACCTGGCGGATCGCCGCTTCCGTTGTCTGCATGTTCTTCAACTCACCCGGTTTTCGACTAAAAGACGACCTGAAACCACGTCGGCACTTGGTGGCCGACCGACCGTCAAAATGTGCGTTCGATCAAGTCCCGCTGCTCATCCAGCCAGGTGTCCAGCCGCGATGCGGTGGGCCAGGTCCTGAGCATCAATCCCGCAAGGACCGCGACCAACAGCAGCAACCACCACTCGCCCGAAACGAGGAAGCAAACGAGCGACAAGAACATCGCTCCTTCGAGCATCGCGCCGGAGAGGATCACGGACAGGTTGTGAACCCTCAACAATTCGGCATCCGACGCCCCCGAGGGGGACTCCGCGAGTTTTCGGCGTTGACGGTTGATTGAGATGGGAGGCAGGACGAATGACAAAACCGCTTGTGTCCCGCCAACCACACAGGCGAACACCAACACGATCACATTCGGCGGTGGGCGGTCCGCTCCACTTCGAATGGAGATCGCGACCAGCGCGAACATTGTGACGCCAGCGAGGAGCCCTCCCAGGAAAACGCGTTCCCTGCGCACCGCACCGGTAATCAATTCTTCGCGACCGGAAGTGTCCATGGAACCACCCGCCAGACTCAATTCTTGCTGTCGAAGATCGTCTTCCCGAACACCTGCACTTGATCCACGATGCCGATGATGGCCGCGTCGATTGGCAGCGACTTCGTTTCGGGCGTGTAACGGGCGCTGGACCCCTGCACGCACAGCACACACTCTCCTTCGCCGGCACCCACCGTATCGACCACCACGAACGAACGGCCGGTCGGCTTCAGACTTCCCTGATCCTTCTCATCGACCCGTAACGGTTCGACGAGCAGCAGCTTCTGCCCGACCATCGACGACACTTTCTGCGTCGAAATCAGGCTTCCGGTAATCCGTGCCACGAACATCGTTCACCAATCCTGGCTGGGGCTTCGTCGCGGGCTGTAAGGTGGTTGTGTCTGGGGCTGCGAGCGAAAACTTGGGAGACGAAAACCGGCGGGCTTACGCCGCGCCGCTCGCCTTGCGGGCGGCGAGCGCTTCGACCGATTGGCGCGCCACCACAATCTCTTCGTTCGTGGGAACTACCCACACCTGAACCTTGCTTCCCGGCTTCGAGAGACACGCCTCTCCCTTCGCCGAGTCGTTTAGGGCTTCATCCAACTCAATCCCGGCCCACTCCATGTTGCGACAGACGTCACGACGGACGAGCCGACTGTTTTCGCCAATCCCGCCGCTGAACACTATCGCGTCGGCTCCACCCAGCAGGGCGAGATAGCCCCCCAGGTACAACCGAATCGAAGAGACGAACGCGTCGAGCGCCAGCTTGGCGCGAACGTGTCCATTCGCGGCGGCCTGTTCGAGGTCGCGCACGTCGGGACTCAATCCGCTGAGGCCTAGCAGGCCCCCCTTGCTCGACAACTCTTCCAGCAACTGTTCCAGCGTTTTGCCAGTCTTTCGCAGCAAAATCGGGAGTGAAAACGCGTCAAAGTCTCCCACACGGTTGTTGTGCGGCAGACCGGTCTGCGGACTCATTCCCAACGTGTTCGCCTGCGACTGGCCGTTCTTCACGGCACACAGCGAGTTGCTGCCGCCAAGATGACACGTCACCAGTTTCAAGTCGCTGCGTCCCAGCAGTTGAGCCATGCGTGTGGAAAGAAATCGATGGCTCGCGCCATGAAATCCCCAACGGCAGATCTCGTGCTGGTCTTTCCATTCGTACGGAATGGCGTAGACCCGGTTCGGTTCGGGAATCGTCTCGTGAAACGCCGTTTCCAGAGCCGCCACCAGCGGAATCTGCGGAAACGCTTTCCGCAACTGCCGCATGGCCCGGGCGTACATCGGGTTGTGCGCCGGCGCGATGTCGGCGAGTTCTTCCATCTTCGCCAGCAGAGCGTCGTCGACAATCCGCACGCCCGAGAGATTCCCGGCGAAGACCGCCTTGAAACCGATCGCCGACACTTCGTCAGCCGACTTCAGGCAACCCCACTCGGGATTCATCAACGAGTCGAGACAGATCTTGACCGCCGCCGCGTGGTCAGGAACCGGCAACGTCGATTCTTCGCGGTGTCCCCCGATTTCCACAAAACAGGCGCTGTTGCCCTGACCGATGCGGTCGATACCGCCGCGGGCGAGCTGCGTCTCTTGGGGAAGGTCGAACAGCCGGTATTTGAAGCTGGTCGAGCCGAGGTTGGCGACAAGGATTTTCATCGGGAGTAGCGTGGGTTCTAACCCACGCGTCAAGAATTCGCGTGGATTCAGATCCACGCCACGGCGGACTACTTCTTGTTGACGAAGTGGTCGAGAACGCTCTTTTCAGGGCGGGCGATCACATGGGCGGCGACCAGTTCGCCAACCTTCTTCGCGACCGCGGCACCGGCGTCAACCGCCGCCCGAACCGAGCCGACGTCTCCACGCACGATGGTCGTGATAAACGCTCCGCCGATTTGCACCATGCCAACCAACTGCACGTTGGCCGACTTGAGCATGGCGTCCGCCGCTTCGATCTGGGCGACGAGACCCTTGGTTTCAATCAAGCCAATGGCTTCATTCATTGCTAACACACCTGGAGTGACAACTTGTTCCGGAAGAACGTCGGCGGATGGGCTGGAACTCGCCCGCTTGCCGGCTGCGGCTCGACGAATGGCCACAGCAAGCTAGCTCGCCGCTCCGGTCGCCGCCTTGCCCGGCTTGGGCAGAATCGCCGCCAGTTCTTCGTGCGGACGGGGAATGACCTGCACGCTGATCACTTCACCGACCTTGCTGGCGGCCGAGGCACCGGCGTCGACGGCGGCCTTCACGGCGGCGACGTCACCGACCACGAACACCGTCACCATCCCGCTGCCGACTTTCTCCCAGCCGACAATCTGCACATTCGCCGACTTCAGCATCGCGTCCGACGCCTCGATCAACGCGATCAAACCCTTGGTTTCGATCATTCCAAGGGCTTCCAACGTTTTCGCCATGTTCAAAACTCCAGAAAGGTCTTGTGAGGATTCGGAAAGTCCGACTCAGTTCAATCGCAGTGACTACTTGTGCTTACACGCGCACGGTTCCGCCTTCAACAACTCCACTTTGGTGGCTTTTTCGAGGTTCACCGCGTTCCCTTCGTCGGTGTCGACGTGAACCTCAAGGCGGATCTCCTTCCCCGCGCGAACCGTCAGATCTTCCAGCACGGTCGCACAACCGGGCGATTCGATCCGCAGGTTCATCTTCTCTCCGTCCTTGACTCCGTAATACGCGAGGTCGGCCGGACCCATATGCACGTGCCGCATCGCCCGAATCACCCCCGACTGCAATTCGACAACCCCCTTCGGCCCCACCAGCAGACAGCCCGGTGTATCCCGCAGGTCACCACTGATTCGGACCGGCAGGTCGATTCCCAGCGAGATCCCGTCGGTGAATGCCAGCTCGACCTGCGACGCCCCCCGGCATGGTCCAAGCACCCGCACTTCAGGCAACATGCGTCGCCGCGGCCCCACGACGGCGACCGTCTGCTTCGCGGCGAAGTACCCCACCTGGTACAGATCTTTTTGAATTTCGAGTTGCGCCCCTTTGCCGAACAGCACTTCCAGGTCTTCCTGCGACAGATGCACGTGCCGGGCGGAGATATTGACCACCAGCGGGTTGGGCTTGGTCGCCGGGGCGGCCGGCGCGCCGAGATGACGCAACAGCACATCGCGAACCACTTGCTCGACGGCGGCTCGGGTCAATTCGGGAGACGACAACGCCATGTTCACAGTCCTTGGGCGATCAACAATTCAATTCCGGCCGCTTCGACAATCCGCTTCCACTCGTCTGTGATTCCGGAATCAACCACCAGACGGTGTACCCGCCCCAGCTCGCACAGATGGGCCAGGGCCGAGTGCCCCAGCTTGGAACTGTCGGTCACCACGATCACTTCGTCGGCGACCTCCAGCATCGCCCGCTCGGTATCCGCCAGCAGCGTGTTGCTGTTGAACAGACCGCGCGGAGTAATCCCTCCCACACTCATAAACAGCCGACGGACGCGAATGTGAGACAGGGCCGCGATCGCGAGCGGACCGAGGGCTACCCCCGTTTTCGGATAGAGGTATCCCCCCACCATCAACAATTCGATCTGCGGTTGATTCGCCAGCAGATTGACAACAGGCAGGGAATTCGTCGCAACCTGCAGCGACTTCCCAATCAGATGCCGGGCGACTTCCAGGGTTGTGGTTCCACCGTCGAGTAGAACCGCTTCGCCATTGGCCACCAGATCGGCCGCCGCTCGACCGACCGCCTGTTTTTCCGGCTGCGCCTGAAAAGACCGCTCGTCCAGCGTGACGATCGACTCTCCCACATACGCCGCTCCGCCACGCGTTCTGCGAACTTGACCAATCTTTTCCAGCGCCTCCAGATCGCGACGAACCGTCGACTCGCTGACCCCCGCCTGTTCGGCCAGTTGTGGCAAAGAGGCGAAGCCCAGAGTTTCGATCAGACTCAGGATCTGTTGACGACGCTGGTCCAGAAGCATGGGTGTTTGAGGGTGACTTGGCAATCTGGGACGCGTGTGACGCCCATTGTGCGCTCAGGGTGACGCAGTTTCAAGCATTGGATGTCAGAAAATCGCAAATTATTTCAAAATGTGCCAGTTCTTCATGGAAGAATGCGAGAGCAAGTTCCATTGGAAACCCATCGGCGGAATCGGGCTGGTGGTTGAATACAACCGAACGCAGCCGAAATGACGGCGATTCTAAGAGCCGCGCACGAAGTAGGCGTTCGTCCAAGCATCAATATTATCGAGCCGATAGCGGCGTACCCACCAAACATTTTTTGCACCTGCCGCATATGGCTTAACACCCAATTCTGAATTGGTTAACA
>JAPLOC010001318.1 GCA_026692825.1 Planctomycetota bacterium
CCGCGATCAATCATCCGCTGGCGGTTCCACATCAATTCACGTACAGAAAGGCGTTGAGGTTGAACACGGCCAGTGCGAACTCTTCCAACGGTTGAGTTTTCAGGAATTCAATCCCCAACCGCAGTTCGCGCTCCGTCGGAGGTCGGCCGGCGGCAAGTTGCCAAGCGCGGGTGACTTGTTCACCCGCCCCGTCCCCCGCCTCACGCCGCAACCGCGCGGCGAACGCTTTCGCCAGACCATTCGAAAACGTTCCATTGAGCAATTCCAGCGACTGGAGCGCATGCGTACTCGCTTCGCGCAATGCGCAGCTCGATTGCGCGTCGGGTTGATCGAACGTCTCCAGAAACGACAGTCGCAGATTCCGCTTGGCGATCAGATAGATCGACCGTCGATCATGTTCCGACGCGTCAGCGGTCACCTCCCATTGCGCCGGCGCGTACAACAACATCACCTGGTCGACATCCACCGGAACCATCACGCTCGGCCCGCCCCGTTTGAGATTGAGCCGGCCCGAGACCTGCAACATCGCGTCGCGCACTTCCTCCGCCGCCAGCCGACGTCTGGAAAATCGGGACAGCCAGCGGTTCTCGGGATCGCCGGCAAGGGGAATTCCGCTCGCCTGCCGGTAGGTGGCGCTCAACACGATCAGGCGGTGCAGCGGCTTGAATCGCCAGCCACTCTCCACGAACCGCGTGGCCAGCCAATCGAGCAGTTCGGGATGGGTCGGTTCGGCTCCGTTGACTCCAAAGTCGTTGGGCGTCGCGACAATCCCGCGACCAAAATGGCGTTGCCAGATCCGATTGACAATCACACGCGGCGTCAGCGGATTCCCGGGGTCCACCAGCCATTTCGCCAACGCCGTCCTCGGGGCGACGGCTTCCGGGGACAATTCAAAAGACGACGCGGTGGAGACCAGCGCCAGTGACCGCGGTCCGACCTGCTGTTCTTTCTTTTCGGTATTGCCCCGCTTCAACAGATGGATCGGTGTGCGTCGGGTCTCGTCATTGCGGATCGCGCTGATCGTTGGCAACGGCGGCGGCAACGACCGTTGCAACTCGTCGACGCGCGCTTTGCGCTCGTCGGCCTCGGCCCCCTGAAGGCTGGGAATCGACTTTTTCAGCTCGGCGATCTCTTTTTGAATTGCCTCGGTCGTCGCCTTCCACCGTGCCTGCTCGGCGGCATCGGCGAGGGGACAGTCGAATTCCTGTGCCGCCGCCATAAACGCCTGCAGATGGTAATAGTCCACTTGCGGAATCGGATCGAACTTGTGGTCGTGACAACGGGCACACCCGAGCGACAGCCCCAGAATCGCCGTTCCGACAATGTCGGTCATTTCCGTCAACACTTCATGCCGGCTGAATGCCAATTCCGGATTTCCCGCGTTGCGACGAACCGCCCCCAGGCGATGGAACCCCGACGCGACCAAAAGCTCCCGTGCTCGCTCGTCCAGATCCTCCGCGACCACTTTCCCCTCGGACACTTCCACTGCCGCCAGTTCATCGCCGGCGAGCTGTTCGAGCAAGAATTCGTCGTACGGTTTGTCGCGGTGAAACGCGTCAATCACGTAGTCCCGAAACCGCCACGCACCGGCGCGGTGTCGGTCGTATTCGAATCCCTCCGATTCGGCGAACCGGACCACGTCCAGCCAATGTCGCCCCCACTGCTCACCGTAGGCGGGAGACGCCAGCAGCCGATCCACCAGCGTTTCGTCCGCCTGAGGAGACGCGTCGGCGAGATAATTCGCGATCTCATCGGGCGTAGGCGGCAAACCGGTCAGATCGAGCGTCACTCGTCGAATCCAGGTCGCACGATCCGCAGGGGGCGAGAGGCTCAATCCATTCGCACGCAGTTTTTCAACGATGAACGCGTCGATCGGCTGCACGTCGCCCGACAAGTCGTCAGTCGCCCCAATGTCCGGAACGGTCGGCCTAGCGACGGGACGCAAGGACCAATGTGTCGGCACCGCGTCGTCTCCAGGTGCGAAGCCAATCGCCATCAGAAAGGCGACGCAGCCACCGGCGAAAGCGCGAACGATCCGCACGGCGTTTTGGTGAAGCGTCACAAGGCGGGACTCCGGTCGCGGAGGTGAAGGGGCGGGGTCAGTCCATTCTCCCTGGGAACGCGCCGCCGGTCAATTCTTTGATCCTCCCGCTTTCCATTTCGTATATAATGGTTGAAGACGTTCGCCGGGGCGGCGTCGCCACCAGGACTGATCGAGAAAGACCGCGTCACCATGTTCCACTTCTTCAATCCGTACTACATGCTGTACGTTTCGCCCGCCATCATTCTGATGCTCTGGGCGCAGTGGCGGATTAAGTCAACCTATGCCAGCGGAATGAATGTTCGAGCGGGGCTCACGGGTGCCGCCGCGGCCCGGCATATTCTCGACCAGGCGGGGTTGTACGATGTCGCGGTTGAAGAAACCCACGGCCATCTGTCGGACCACTACGATCCCTCATCGCGGGTCGTCCGCCTCAGTTCCGAGGTCTATCACAACGCTTCGGCGACCGCGGTGGGAATCGCCGCCCACGAGGTGGGACACGCTCTGCAGCATGCCCAGGGGTATCTGCCCCTGGTGCTTCGAAACGCCGCTGTTCCCGCCGCCCAGTTCGGTCCGATGGCGTTCATGGCCCTGATCATGATCGGCATGTTCCTGTCGAGTCCGAAGCTGATTGTCGTCGGCCTATGCTGCTACGGCGGGCTGGTCGTGTTCCAGTTGGTGAATTTGCCGGTGGAATTCGACGCCAGCAATCGGGCTAAAAAGCTGCTCGTGGAAATGGGAATCATCGACGAAGGAGAAGGCTCCAAAGCTGTCAGGAAAGTTCTGGGAGCGGCCGGCCTCACCTACGTCGCGGCGACGCTCGAATCACTGCTGACGCTGCTGTACTACGCGAGCATGCTCTTGGGCGGCGGCCGGTCGTCGAACGACGATCGAGCTTGATGCCTGCGGTGACGTCACTCTGCGGGCAGTTGGTGCTGGTTCGGAGGAACCGGAAGTAAGGGTCCGTAGCCCTGCCAAACTACCGAACTTCACCACGCGACGAAGCCGGTCCGCGATTCGGCAGGCGACGCGGCGGGACTGAATCCGATCGACTCGGCTCCACCGGCTTGGAGACGCGCTGAATCCCCGGTTCGTCCAAGGCCGCGTCTTCGCCCTGTTCGAATTCGGCCTGCTCAACTGCTCGCTGAATCGCCCGACTGTGCGTGGAGATCGTCAACTCCATCAACTGCTTTTTGCGAATCTCGGGGATCCCGTCCATTTTTTCCGTGAGCTGCTCGACCCAATCGGGACGCCGGCTCATCGCGATCGACATCATCCGCACGAACATGCTCACTTCGGTGAATGTTCGGTCGGTCAGCGAGACCGTCAGCGGCGAGAAGACTTTCGCCGCCACATCAATGGTCTGCGACGGGAATGAAATGAACAGATCGGCGCGGTGCGTCAGCATGATCGTACCGTCGGCTTCTGTGATGAAGCTGGTCTGCAGCAGCAGCAGAGAATGGGCCTCGACCGGGGTTTTCAGGATCGGGTTTGTGAAAGATCCCTCGCAAATCGCCAAGTGTTTATCCGGCCCCGAATGGACAATCTCAATCGCTCCGACCGATCCGTCCCCGGCGTCGGCTTCGTACTCGTGTTTGCCAGTCTGGAACATCTGCAGCTTGGAAATCTGCATCGCCCGCCAGACACTCACGGCGACATCGGGGTGCGACAGGAAGTATTTGTATACCTCTGGTTCGACCGGAAACGAGACCTTGGGGAGTCGGCGGTAGAAGCTGACGTTCTTCGTGATGCCGGCGACACGGTCGCGCTGTTCAGCCGTCAAGTGGTCGAGCGGGAGAGCGGCGATCGCCTGCTTCCTGGCGGCGGTAGTCGAATTCCCCTTGGGTTCGGCATCCAGGATCTCTTTTTCGGTGGAGGGTTTGGTCCCCTTCCCCAGGATCTTGGCTCCTGCCTGGACCACTTTGCCAAACACCGTGGCGGAGGGATCGTCGGCGACCGCTTCTTCGTGAGCGCGAACGACCTCGCTTTGCGCAGCCAGCGGCCGCGTCAACGCGGTCGAGCAGAGCGCAAATGTCAGACAGAAGGCAATCGTTCGCCGCGTGTGGCGACTGAAGTTCGACAACATGCCCACCCTTCCCTGGAATCGGCGTGAGTCAGTGCGCAGGTGAACACAAGTTAAGGGGAAACAACCCTTGGCCGGCGCGTACCCAATTCATCGGCCTGTGACGATCGTGCGGAACAGTCGAAGTCAGTCGAGTTTGCGGATAGATAGAACGCGGATCCGGGGAAAAATGGGAGGAATAGGAACCCGGTAATGACACCAGAAAAACAAAAAACCCCCGGAAGCGATTTCCGGGGGTTTTGGTTGAAGTCATTAACCGATTGGCACCAGCAATCGCTACGGCGTACTGGGTACCAGCGGCCCGGTAATACGATTCGGATTGCCCGTACCGAGTTTGCCAGGTGGAACAACCGGACTGGATCCATCAACTCGCAAGGTCGGCTCCGCCAGCGAGCGACGGAAGTAGGCCAGAACATTTTCAATCCGATTGGAGAACGCGAGACGCTTTGTGGAACTCACCTGCTGCCCCGCAAAATGGAGGCCCACAGGATTACGGTCCATATCGACAACCAGTGAACCAGAGTCTCCTGGCAGCGAAAACGGGGTCTCCTCGGGAATTCCGGTGACGGTAATATTGTCGACCATCAAAGCAGTACCGGCGTCATAGCCCAGCGGGAAACTCACGTCGATTTCGGTCACGACACCAATGGTATAGCCCGTCGTACGGCCGTACTTTTGAACGCGCAGTCCGAGATACGCACGGTTCACAGTCGAGGTGGGATGACCGTAACGACGCATCGATCACAGCCGCATCCATCAGATTCGGCGTCCCGTCAAACAACAGTTCGTAGTAGTCCGCGAGCGCCCCAATAATGTTCTCAGTGAATTCCACACCACAATTGTTGTCGGGATCCTCGCCTTGGCTCGGCTGGACAATATTCGTCCCAATTGGAGCCACGTTTTCCTCTGCGAACACGTGATTGTTGCTTAAACCGTAGAACTTCGTTCGGCCACGCAGTCTGCAACCAAAAGTCCCCGAGGCGCACAAATCAGGATCGGAAACGATCGCGGAAACACCAATCGGAACTGGCCGCGGCAAACGTGTCTGACGCACCGGGTTTCCAATGGCCTGGTCTCGAGTGATCGGCGGTCCGGGCAGTGCGACAATTCGTACTCCATCGACCTGATTCGGCAACACGGGCTTGTTGAATCCGTCAACATAGACCCGAATCACAACGGAACCGTCTTCCAGCAGTGACGTGGCCGTCCCAAACACACCGTCTTTCGCCAGCAGATCTTTACTGATCCGCTTGTTGACGGCTCGCACTTTGTCAACCGTCTTTTGATCCGGAACCGGATAATCGCCCGGATCGTCCACTGCGACAGGGACCGCGACCTTGGGAGCGACCGGTCTTGCCGACCTCGCACCACCACTTTTCGCCTTGGCGCCGGCAGCAGGACCCGCCACAGGCTTTTTCCCGGCCGCAGCCTGCTTTTTCGGGGCGACCGATCGTTTCGCCTTTGCCGGGTCGTTCGCCGGCTGCTCACCCGAGAAAACCGGGTCAAAAACCGGTTCCAGGGGTCGTTCGGACTTCTTGGGCTCGGGCTCGTCCGCCCGTACCGTTCCGGTCGCGAGCAACGCCGTTCCCAACATGACAGCCAGCAGCCGCGCCAGCCAACGCTTCGGACTCAGGTTCAACGACATAGGACGCTCCGAACGAAAACAGACCTTCCCTGACACGGACCACCTTCCTTGACCTCCAAGTTTACCTGTTTTGTCGGCGCAGGCAACTAAAAAATTCTTCGAATTTTCTCATGCCGCCGAAGGTTCTCGAACTTTCCCCTCCGCCACAATGGCCGTGCGCCTCAATCCCTCCACCCGACACTCGCCGCACCGACCCGTCAATCCAACGAATCCCCCCATTGACGGTTCCCGCGTCGCGACGCTATAGCAAGGTGAGGAGGAGAACGTCGGCCACCGCCGCCACGTTCCCCCCTTTCCCGTACCCGTCTTCGAAACCGCATGACACAACGCATTTTCAACTTCTCCGCCGGCCCCGCCTGCCTCCCCGAATCGGTCCTGGTCGAGGCCCGCGACAACCTGTTGAGTCTCGGCAATACCGGAATTGGCATTCTTGAACATTCGCATCGGGGCAAAGCGTACCTGGCCGTCCATGAACGGGCGATCGCTCTCTGTCGCGAACTCGCCTCCATTCCCGCCGACTACGACGTACTGTTTCTCCAAGGGGGAGCCTCGCTGCAGTTCTCGATGGTTCCCATGAATCTGCTCGCCGCTGGACGGTCCGCAGATTACCTCGTGACCGGGGTCTGGTCACAAAAAGCGGTGGTCGAGGCCCGCCGGGTGGGACTGGTTAACGAGGTGTGCAGCAGCGCGGACCGGAATTTTTGCTACATTCCCACCGAATGCCGCTACAGTTCCGCCCCTAATTATGTGCATTTCACCTCCAACAACACGATCTTCGGCACACAGTTCGCGCACGAGCCGGTCCCGCCCGCTGGAGTCCCACTGGTCTGCGACGCCAGCAGCGATATTTTCAGCCGACCGCTCGACATCCCGAAATACGGCGTGATTTACGCTGGTGCCCAGAAGAACTTGGGACCGTCGGGGGTCACACTGGTCATCATTCGGAAAGATCTTGTCGCCGCCGGGCCGAAGGATCTCGCGACGATGCTGCAATACCGCACGCATGCCGCCGAGAACTCACTGTACAACACCCCGCCGACCTTCGGGATTTACGTCCTGGGACTGATGTTGCAGTGGATCAAGTCGCAGGGGGGATTGGCCGAAGTCGCCCGACACAACGCGGCACGGGGCGGAAAACTGTACGACTACCTCGACAACAGCCGACTGTTTCGCGCGACGGCAGAACCGGGAAGCCGCAGTGTGATGAACGTCACCTTTGTCACCGGCAAGCCCGAACTGGATGACCAGTTCATCGCCCAGGCGACCCGTGCCGGCCTCGACGGACTCAAAGGACACCGCAGCGTCGGAGGTATGCGGGCCAGCCTGTACAATGCGTTTCCCACGGAGGGGGTCGACGCCTTGATCGGGTTGATGCGGGAGTTTGAAGCCGCGCATTCGTAGAGTTTGTCCCACGCGTTGAAATATCCCGAGATCCACCGACCAAATGCCCCCCGAACCCGAGCCAGATCGTCGAACCGCCCAGATCGGCGTGGTGCATGCCACCGGGATCGAGCTGGGACCGTTCTTCAATCGTTGTGACCGCCTGCGGAAGTACATGGCGGCTGACCGCATGGTCTTCCGCGGCGGATTCTGGCGCGACCATCGGGTCGCGTTCGTGCAGGTCGGCATGGGGCCGGTCCGAGCGACGCGCGGTTGCCAGGCTCTGTTGGACGGCCATGGCCCCCAATGGGTGATCTCCGCCGGCTTTTCCGGCGCGCTCGCCCCCAACCTCAAGCCGGGAGATATTGTAGTCAAAGTTGATCACCCTCGACCACGTTGCCAAAACCGGTGCCGAAAAAGAGCGACTTGGACGAGAGACCGGTGCCCTGGCGGTCGACATGGAAAGCCACGCGGTCGCGGCCGTCTGCAAAGAACGCAAAGTCCGGTTTATGGCCGTCCGGGTGATCAGTGATGCCATGGATCACGATCTGCCGGATGAAGCACTCACCATCCTGAGCGACAACGGTGTCGTTCAGATCGGAGCGGCTCTGTCAGCACTCTGGAAGCGACCAGGAAGCGCGTCGGATCTCTGGCGGTTGCGAACCGACGCCAATCAGTCGGCGGACCGGCTCGCCGGGTTTCTCGAAGGGATTGTGAGCCAGTTGTGCGAAGCGGAGGCTCGGTGACCGATGCGTCCCTGGATTCTGGCCGAAACGAATTACGGATACGTCAAAGACCACCCGTATGAAGTCGCGGTCCTGCCGCTGGGCGCGACCGAACCACACAATCTGCACCTCCCGTACGGGACCGACAGTTTCGAAGCGTACGAAATCGGGTCGCGCGCCTGCGAGGCGGCACACCGCCGCGGTGCGCGGGTCGTTCTGCTGCCGACGATTCCGTTCGGGACCGAGACCAATCTGTCGGCGTTTCCGCTGGCGATGAATCTGAATCCCAGCACATTGCTGGCGGTTCTGCGCGATCTGATTCGGTCGCTGGAACAAAGCGGCGTGCGCAAACTGCTATTGCTCAACAGCCATGGGGGCAATGACTTCAAGCCGGCGGTTCGCGAGCTGATGGCGACGACCTCGGTGCAGTTGTTTCTCTGCGACTGGTTTCGCGGGTTGTCGGCGGACGTTCAAAAGGAGATCTTCCAGGAACCGGGAGATCACGCCGGCGCGGTCGAAACGGCGCTGGGACTCGCCTTCTTCGAACATCTGGTCGTCCGCGATCCGCAGAGTGGCCAGTTGGCGGGGGACGACGGAGCGGTTCGGTCCTGTCGCTTTGAAGCAATCAACCGCGGGTGGGTCTCCATCAGCCGGCCTTGGCACTTGTTGACGAAAAACACCGGCTCGGGCAATCCGCATGAAGCCACCGCCGACAAGGGAGTACGGCTCATGGAAGTGCTGGTGAAACGTCTGGGCGAGTTCCTGGTGGAGCTGGACCGGTCTCCGCTGGATGACTCGTTTCCGTTTGTCGGTTGAAAGATCGACTATTCGCGTTCCGAGGGGCCGGGTAAGATGACTCGTCCCTTGATCGCAACACGGTTCCGCGATGGTCACATCCTCAACAAGTTTTCGCGTGCGGATCCTGGCGGCCTGCCTGATGGCTTGGGCCGTCGGTGATGTGCTTTGTGCGCAATCGCAGACCGAACAAGCTGAGACAACAGCAAACGGCGGAACCGATGAACGGCCTCCCCCCCCTGCCCTTCCGGACGAAATCGCCGACATGGTCACTCCGCCGACCGCGGCGGAGATTCAGACCTGGATCGCGGGACTGGATGACGTGAATTTTGAGGTCCGCGAGCGATCGCAGGCCAATCTGTCGCGGTCCGGCGCAACCGCAGTGCGGGCCTTGGAATTAGCCGCCGATGCAGGAAGTCTCGAACAGACATCGCGCGCAATCCGTGCCTTGGGAGTGATCGGACAGACGGCGGATATCGCCGCCTTCGAGCAGGTGCAGGACTCCTTGGAAAAACTGAAGAGTTCAAAAAACCGCGCCGTTGGCCGCCGGGCCGACCAGGCACTCGGCCGGCTGGGGGAAGCCCGGACGCGTCATGCGATCGCGAAATTCGAGGCTCTCGGGGGCAGAATGAAGCGATCCCGCCCTTCGCCGCTCGCACAGGGTAACATTCCCGAGCTGCAGCGGCCGCAGGCGGTTTTGAACCGCAACTGGAAGGGGACCGACGACGATCTGGTTCTGCTCACGCGGATCGCCGGTGTCGACACACTGTATGTCACAAAAAGCGCACCGGTCTCCGCCGAGGCGTTGGAGAAACTTCGCAAGGCGATGCCCCCGTCTCCGCAATTCAACATCCAGCCCCGCGGCGACGCGATGGTCGGAATCACCGCGCTCAGCCAGGAAGATGGCTGCATCGTGAATACGATCGAAAAGGGTTCTCCCGCCGAGAAAGCGGGGCTGCAACCGGGGGACGTCATCCTGAAATACAACGGGACAAAACTGGAGACGTTCGACAAGCTCGTCGAGATCACGCGGGAACTGCAACCGGGCACCCGAGTGTCCCTCGACGTGGTTCGGAACGAGGTTCTCTCGACAGTCGAAGTGGAACTGGCCGACTTCGAATAGTTTTTTCGGTGGAATTCACCCAGAGCGCGACCGTTCCAAACGCGGGTTGCACGCGGTGAGGGGCGGGGCGTAGCATTTCGGCAGAAACTATTCCCCTCTGTGTGCGAGTTCGCATGATGAACCGTTCGACCCTGTTCGCGATGGCTGCGGGTTTTCTTTTGTGGACCAGCCCCGCCCCCGCGCAGTCCTTGTTGCTGCGGTTTCCCGACGTCCATGAGGGGCAGGTTGTCTTCTGCCATGCCGGCAATTTATGGACCTGTCCGACGACCGGCGGACTCGCCACGCGGTTGACGGCGCATCCCGGACTGGAGCTGTTCCCCAAGTATTCCCCGGACGGAAAGTGGATCGCCTTCACGGGGCAATACGATGGCGATGAGCAAGTCTACGTGATCCCAGCGACGGGAGGTGAGCCGAGGCAGTTGACCTTCTACCCCGCGCGAGGCCCACTGAAACCACGCGGCGGATACGACAATCAGGTCTACGGCTGGACCCCGGACGGAACAAAAATCCTGTTCCGTTCGCTGCAGGATTCGGAAGGCGGAAAAGTCGAGACGGCACTGTATACGGTTTCTCCCGAGGGGGGATTGCCGGTGAAACTCCCGCTACCAACCGCCGGTGCCGGGGACTTTTCTCCAGACGGCCGGAAACTGGTCTATTCCCCCCTCTTTCGCGATTTCCGCACCTGGAAGCGCTACCAAGGGGGCTGGGCGCAGGACCTCTACGTTGTCGATCTCGACACACTCAATGTCCGACCGATTTCGGTGACGAAGCGGACGGAACGCGACCCGATGTGGATCGGCGACAAGATCTACTTCGTCTCGGATCGCACCGGGACGCTCAACCTTTTCGCCACCGATCTGGCGACCGACGAAACCAAACAGCTCACCCACTCAACCGAGGCGGACGTGCGCTGGGCAAGTTCCGACAATCGTCGCTGGATTGTGTATGAACTCTTAGGCGAAATCGCGCTGTTCGACACCACGACCGGGGAAGAAAAGCGGCTCTCGATCCAAGTTCCAGACGACGGATTGTCGAGGAGACCATCGCGTGTTTCCGTTGACAAGTTCATTGAGCAATTCGATTTGAGCCCCCGGGGAGAACGGGCGCTGTTCGTGGCCCGCGGCGACGTCTTCACCGCCCCCATCGAAAAAGGACTCACCCGCAACCTGACGAATTCGAGCCGGGCCCATGACCGCGCGGCCGCCTGGAGTCCCGATGGCTCGCGGATCGCGTACATCTCCGACGCTTCCGGTGAAGAACAGATTTACCTCATCTCGCAGGATGGTACTGGCAAGCCAGAACAGCTCACGCAGGGGTTCGAAAGCATGCTGCTGGCGCTCCGCTGGTCTCCCGATGGCAAGCGACTCGCCTTTTCCGACAAGTTCGGCAAACTGCACGTTCTGACAATCGCCGACAAGTCAACGATCGAAATCGCCGACGAAAAACGCGGGCTGTTGACCGATTTCGAATGGTCTCCCTGCGGCGGTCACATCGCTCTCCGCCTGTCGAATTCAAATGAGTTGAGTTCGATCGCGATCTATACTCTCGCCGACAAGCAATTTCGGCAGATCACCAGTGAACTCTTCGACGCGTCGAATCCGACCTGGGATCCGAAAGGAGAGTACCTCTTCTACCTGTCGCGCCGGCAATTCGCGCCGCTGATCAGCAGCATTGAATGGAACTATGCCGGCAATCGCACGATGGGAATCTTTGGCCTCGCGCTCCGCCGCGATGTGAAGAATCTGTTCCCTCCTGAGAGTGATGAAGTCCAGATTGCCGGGCCAGCGGCGGCGGAAGTGGCCAAGGGGGATGCCGCCAAGAATGGCGACGAGCCGAAACCCGCGGGTGGACCACAGCCGGCCGAACGGCCACTGACCCGCATCGATTTCGATGGTCTGGCGGAACGGGTCGTCAAGGTTCCGGTCGAAGCCGACAATTTCGCGGGCTTGACCGCCGTGAAGGGACACTTGCTCTACACCGTCAGCGGCGCTCGGTACTACGGCCGGGAGAGCCAGATCAAGACGAAGCTGCAGATTTTCGATTTCGCGAAGAGAGAAGCGACGACGCTGGTCGACGATGTCGGCGGATTCGCGGTGTCCGCAGACGGAAACAAAGTTCTGGCCAGAACAGGACCGACCTGTGTACTGCTCGACGCGAAAGCCAAGGGGGGCGAGAAGAAAACTGTTTCAACAAAAGATCTCGCGGTGGATCGGGTTCCCTCCGAGGAATTCGCCGAGGTGTTTGATGAAGTCTGGAGGAGGTATCGAGACTTCTTCTACGTCCGCAATCTGCATGGGTACGACTGGAAGGCGATTGGAGACCGGTACCGCAAACTGCTGCCGCATGTGGCGCACCGTTCCGATCTGAATTACGTCCTCGGCGAGATGATCGCGGAACTGAATACCGGCCACTGCTACATCGAAGGAGGGGATTTCGAAATCCCCGATCGCCCCAAGGTCGGATTGCCCGGGGCGCGGTTCGAACTCGACGCGGTTTCGGGGCGCTATCGAATCGCGAAGATCCTGCGGGGAGAAAATGAAGAAGAGAAATATCGGTCCCCCTTGACCGAGGTGGGGGTCAACATCGCCGAGGGAGATTTCATTCTGGCGATCGACGGACAGGAGTTGAACGGCAAAGACAATCCCTATCGGCTGCTGCGCCACAAATCGCAGCTTGTGACACTGACCGTCAACAAAGCCCCCACACTCGAAGGTGCGAGACAAGTGACGTATCGCCCGATCGGGAGTGAAGAGAATCTGCTGTACCTCGATTGGGTGCGCGGGAACCGCGAAGCGGTCGCCAAAGCGACGGACGGCCGAGTCGGATATCTGCATATCCCCGATATGGGGGCGGACGGAATCTACGAGTTCATCAAGTGGTACTACCCGCAGATTCGGAAAGAAGGGTTGGTGGTCGACGTGCGTTCGAACGGGGGCGGCAATGTCTCGCAATGGATCATCGAACGGCTCGACAACAAACTGCTGGGAACCCGATTTGGAAGTTTGAACGAGGAACCGGGAACGTATCCGGCTGCCGTCTTCCATGGACATATGGTCTGTCTGATCAACGAGAACTCCGCGTCGGACGGCGACATCTTTCCCCATCGGTTTCGGCAAGCGGGCCTGGGACCATTGATCGGCCGGCGCACCTGGGGTGGAACGGTCGGAATCAGCAACCTGGGACCGTTGCTCGACGGTGGGACGGTCTTCGTCCCGCTTCAGGCCACCAACTCACCAACTGGTGAGTACATCATCGAAGGGGAAGGGGTGACACCCGATATTGAGGTGGTCAACGCGCCCAAAGAAGTGATCGCCGGCCACGACCCGCAGTTGGAACGTGGAATCGCTGAGGTTCTGGCGCGGATGGCGGCGGAACCGAAAAAGCTGCCGACTCGGCCTGCGGATCCAGTCAAAACGAAATGACGACCCAGTTCCCTTGATTCCAGCCACGGCCAGCATTCGATACGCTGACTGTCACTTTCGTTGCGGATGCTTCACTACGGTTGCGGCGACGCGCGTGCAACGACGGTGGTTCCTCCGAGTCCCTTTGCGAGATCTCCATGCGGGTTTGCCTGTTCGACATTGATGGAACGCTGATTCAGTCGGGGGGGGCCGGCATGGGGGCGCTCAAGGAGGCGATGATCAAGGCGTTTGGAATCGAGCCTCCCGTCCAGCAGGTTCCCGTGCATGGCCGCACCGACCGGGCGATTGCCGCCGACCTGTTTACGGTGTACTCAATCGAGCAGACCGACGCGAACTGGCAGCGATTTCGGACCGCGTATCTTGAGGCGCTTCCGCGACTGCTGGTGGAACGTGACGGCGATGTGCTGCCCGGCATCGGCACGCTTCTCGACTTGCTCCGTTCCCAGGACGATATCCGCCTGGGATTGCTCACGGGAAACACTCGCGCCGGCGCCGAGATCAAATTGGGGCACTACGGACTGAGTCACTACTTCAGTTTCGGGGGCTTCGGCGACCTGCACCATGATCGGGACGACGTCGCGCGGGCGGCGTTCGCCAATGCGCGGTC
>JAPLOC010001319.1 GCA_026692825.1 Planctomycetota bacterium
AATCAGATCTGCGCTCAGATTCGTGTCGATCGCGTTGGATTTCATGACAGCCAATCAGGTCCATCAGGTGTTTGGTGGAAATAGCCATCTGCGCCATCCACGTCGACAGCAGTACCCGAGCGGCGATCTGATTCACCTGCCACAGGACGTGGCAGGGGTCTGAGTCGCGATTGAGGCGTTTCGTGTTAGCCACCGATCTTCTTCACCTGCCGGGCGAGCCGGCAAGGGGTCGCCCAAAGAAAGTCAAATCCGATGGCTAACCCCCCGCCGACTCGACTGTCTGAGTAGGTACGAGCAACACCTTTCATTGGAGCCACTGCATGCGTCTAACCGGTCCACAGATCCAGAAGCTTCAAACGGCGATCCTGTTGGGATTTGACGCGGCGCAGTTGAAACAACTGACGCTGTTTCAGCTCAACACGGATCTCGACGAAATTGTCTCGCCGGGGCCATTGACCAACGTTGTCTTTCAACTGATCGTCTGGGCAAATCAGACGGGGCAGGTCGAGTCGCTGATCAACGCGGTCCGGAGTGAGCGACTACAGAATCAGGAGTTGCAACGTCAAATCGCCGATCTGTTAAATGAGGTCGCCGAAGGGAATCCGGGTTCCGTCGAGCCGAATAAGCCTGCTGAAGGTGCAGGTGATCTGAACGGTGGACGCGCCAGTCCGCCAGTCTACATCTCCTACGCCTGGGGGAACGACGGAGAGGACGTCGTCGATCGGGTCTATGCCTCTCTGAAAGCCGACGGCTACGACATTCGGCGGGACAAACACGACCTGGCATACAAAGGGAGCATCACCGAGTTCGAGAAAGAGATCGGTCGAGGGGCGTGCGTCGTGGTGGTGGTCAGCGATAAGTCGCTGCGGTCGCCGCACTGTATGTATGAACTTTTGGAGATTTTCAAGAACCTGAATTTCCGCGAGCGGATCATGCCCATCGTTCTACAGGACGCCAAGATTCAGAAGCTCAAAGACCGGTTGGGTTATGTCCAACATTGGCAGGCGGAATACCGCGAATTGGAGAAACTCATCATCGATGTCGGCCCCGGCGCTTTGGCGGCCGACGGGAGTTTTGGCGAGTACCAAAAGATCAAAGAAATTTTCCAGCATGCCGACAAACTGGTTTCGATCCTGGGGGATATGAACACCGCCACGCCGAACCACATTGCCGCCGACGACTTTGAACTTCTCAAGTCGGCGATCGAAGAACAGATTCGAAAGTGGCGGCAAGGTGCCCGCGGTTGACCTCGCGTTCATTCTGTGGGTGCGGCTCATCCGCCTTGAACACTGGTCGGCCCGGCACGATGATCGGGTGATATGTCGAACGACGTGCCGCCCCAGCCTAACCAACCGACGACTTCCCGGAGGTTCCGCCTGAATGGGGCGGTGCAGGGAATTGGGCTGCGCCCGGCGATCGCCCGGCTCGCGCTCGATTGCCAGGTCGGTGGACACGTCGCGAATTCCGGGTTGGGTGTCGATCTGGCCGTCCATGGACCGGTCGACGCCCTTGAGAGGTTCGAACTGCGACTCCAGGAATATCTGGATCGGGCGGGAGTAGAACAAAGCGGTAGCGAGCAGAGAGGCAAACATCAAGGTGGGCGACTCGGCGAACGTCGTGGGCCACCCATGACTCTCCAAAACCTTCCGTCCGAGATCGTCGGCCATTCAGAAGACCTGACTGATCTCAAATTTGAAATCCTCGACTCCACGCCGGGTGACTGGATCTCCGTCGAGGTTCCGCGCGATGTCGTCGTGTGCCGGGGGTGTCTGGCGGATGTGGCCGAGGCTGGCCGCAGGGAGGGCTATCCCTTCACCACGTGTGCGACATGTGGACCCCGGTATTCAGTCTTGCGCGACTTGCCGTTCGATCGCGAGCGAACCACCCTGCAGTTGTTTCCGCCGTGTGCCGACTGTGACGCGGAATATCGCGATCCGACCGACCGCCGATTCCACGCGCAGACCATCACCTGTCCCCAGTGCGGTCCCTCTCTCTGGTGTACCGACGCGGACGGACGGCCGACCGGGGAACCGAGGTTGGCGATTCGACACGTGGTCCAGGCACTCAATGCCGGCCAGATCGTGGCGCTCCGCGGCATCGGCGGTTATCAACTGCTGTGCGATGCGACCCGGGTCGACGTGGTGCGGCGATTGCGCGATCGCAAAGGACGTCGGGCGAAGTCGCTGGCGGTGATGGTCGTTGATCTACCAACCGCCGAGCGCGTCGCGTGGCTGGACGAGAACTCGCGGGTCGCATTACGGAGCGCGGCGAATCCGATTGTTGTCGTCACGGCGCGAAGCCGGAATGGACTCGCGGAAGGAATCCACCCCGGACTGGGCGAAGTGGGATTGATGCTCCCCAGCAGCCCGCTGCACTGGTTGATTTGTCGTGCGGCGAATTTTCCGCTGGTTGTCACGAGTGGGAATCGGGAAGGAGAACCGTTGGCGGTCGAGGTTGAGGAGGCACAGGTTGAGCTGCGACAGATTGTCGATCTCTTCCTGCACCACAACCGACCGATCTCGCATCCCGTCGATGACAGCGTCGTCCGGCTCATCGCAGGTCGCATGGTGACATTGCGACTTGCACGGGGATTGGCCCCTCTGGGGCTTTCACTGGAGTCGGCCCCCGTCGCAATCGCGCTCGGCGGGCATCAAAAAAATGCAATCGCCGTTTCGAACGGACGGCAGGTGGCGCTGGGACCGCATGTCGGCGATCTCGACGGACTGCGACAGCGGGAGCGGTTCGTTCGCGGCATCGCCGCGACGCGGGAACTGTATCGTGTCGATCAGCCAGCCTGGATCGTTGACCAGCATCCGGACTATTTTTCGACGGTTTGGGGAGAGTCACAACCAGGGAGCGTCGTTGCCGTTCAGCATCACCATGCACACGTCGTGGCTGGCATGCTGGAACAGGGCTGGCTCGATCGCGAGGTGCTGGGGATCGCCTTTGACGGGACGGGGTATGGACCCGATGGCACGATCTGGGGGGGAGAGTTTTTGCGAGTGACTTCGTCGAGCTCTCAGCGGGTGGCTCATTTACGTCCGTTCCAATTGCCCGGGGGGGAATTGGCGATCCGCGAACCGTGGAGGGTGGCGCTGGCGCACTTGGTGCAGAGCCTGACCGCCCCGGAATTAAAAGTCTGGTGTTCGCGACTGCTGCCGTCGAATTGGAAACAGCTGCGGCCGCTTGTCGAGAACGCTGCGCGGTCGGCGGGGCAGGGGGGGATTGCGCCCTGGACTTCGAGTGCCGGGCGGCTGTTTGATGGCGTGGCCGCGCTGGTCCTGGGATTGCGTCAGGCCGACTTCGACGGTGCCCCCGCCATGCTGCTGGAGGCCGCGTGCGATTGGGAAAACGTCGAAGACTACCGATTCTTGATCGAGGAGGGTGAACCGCTCCAGATCGACTGGCGACCAATGATTCGAGAGTTGGTTGCTGACATTGCGAAGGGAGTGTCGCCCGCGGTGAT
>JAPLOC010001320.1:0-356 GCA_026692825.1 Planctomycetota bacterium
AGGGGTCCGGTTTCGTCGCTCTGCCACAACGCGTACTTGGCCTCACCGCGATTCGTCTGCCGGGGATCAATCCGCAGCGCTTTCTCGACGCGTGCTACCCGCACGTCCGCTTTCTGTTCCAGCCGGCCGTACTCATAGCACTGGGGCTGTTTGTGGTCGGGGTCTTCAGTCTGCTCGCGACCGAGTTTGATTCCATTCGACTCCGGTTGCCGGCGCTGGCGTCGTTTCTTACCCCTGATCGGTTGATCTGGTTGTGGGGGGCTGTCGCGGCGGCGCGAGTCGTTCACGAATTGGCCCACGCGTTCTGTTGTCGACACTTTGGCGGACGGTGCCCCGAGCTGGGGGTGATGTTGCTG
>JAPLOC010001320.1:398-6033 GCA_026692825.1 Planctomycetota bacterium
CGTTTCCGACGCCTGGATGCTGCCTCGAAGAGAGGCACGGATCGCCATCTCCGCCGCCGGCATCATCGCCGAGCTGGTGATCGCCGCCTGCGCGGCAATGGTCTGGTGGCGAAGCGAACCGGGGGTGGCGCAGTCGGTCGCGTTGGCGCTGACGGCAACCTGTTCGGTCAACACCCTGCTCCTGAACGGAAATCCGTTGTTGCGGTACGACGGATATTACATTTTGATGGATCTGCTGGAAGAACCGCATCTCGCCGAGGATGCCTTAGGTTTTTGGCGCGATCTCTGGCGGAAGTGGGGGTTGGGCATGGATGTCGCTCCGCCCTCTCGATCAGGTCGACCAAGACAGTTTTTGCTCGCGATTTACGGAGCCGCCGCGGCGATTTACCGCTGTCTGGTTCTGATCGCGATTCTGTGGTTCGCGCGCGCGGCGATCGCGGCAGCCGGCTTTCCCGATGCCGGTCAACTGGTCATGACGATCGGCGGGGCCGCCTGCCTGACGATTCCAGTGGTTGGCGTCGTTCGCGCTGTGCGTGACCCGGGCTGGCGGCGACGCCTGAATTCCAACATTGCGATCCGCAATCTGCTCATCCTCGGTGCGCTGCTAGCCACTTTTTGGTTCGTACCGCTCCCCCGCCGGATTTCGGCCGACCTGATCGTGGAAGCTCCCGGCGCGCCCCGCGTGTATGTCGCTGTTCCCGGTCGACTGGACCAGACGGTCCCCGCAGATTCCAACGTCAAGCAGGGAGATCTCATCGCGCGGCTGTCGAATCCGGAACTTGAGCGGGAGGTCTTGCGACTGGCGACGGAGCATCGCCAGGCCGAATTGAAACTCCGGCGTCTGGAGATCGCGCGGGGTCATGATCCGACGGCCGCCGCCCAGATTCCGGCCGCCCGTGAAGCCGAGCAAAGCCTCGCCCGACGAACCGAAAAAAAACAGCGTGATGTGGAACAACTCTCCATTCGAGCCACCGTCGAAGGAAAGCTGCTGCCTCCCGTCCCCCGAACACCGCCGCCGCGCCCGACACTGGAACTGGCGGATTGGAACGGCGAGCCGTTGTCGGACCACAATCTCGGTTGCTGGCTCGACGCCGGGACGCTGCTCGGCCAGATCGCGAACGAGAATTCTCTCAGCCCGACACTTCTGGTCGGTCAGCATGACGTCGATCTGGTACGGATCGGACAGACGGTCCGCATGCGATTCGACGCCCGCCCGTCCGAGGTCGTCCTGGGTGAGGTCGTTGAAATCGCCGCGGAACCGGTGGCCGCCCGCTCATTCAATGTGTTAGAAGGCTCCAGCGGTCGTCAGGAACAGGGGGTTGAGGGAAATTCCCCGGGGCCAAAGAACTCCGGGGTGCGATTCGCCTGTCGAGTGAGACTGGTTGGCAGCAAAAATTCCTTGCCATTGCGAGACAGTGGAGTCGCGCGCATCTCGATCGAGCCGGCGACGGCGGTGGAACAGGCGGGACGGTGGTTGCGGCAGACGTTTCGATTTCGATAGAAGCGGGGGCCACGCCGGACGACTCGACACACATCGTCCCAATTTCCTCGATTCGCGGGTATAAATGAGGCATGAACCTCGTCGACGACTATTCCACCGGCACATTCCACGACGAACCGGCCCGAGATCAGGCGGTTACGGTCGTCAGGCGATTGCAACAAGCCGGCTTCAAGGCTCTCTGGGCTGGGGGCTGCGTTCGGGATTTTTTGTTGGGTCTGAGACCTTCGGACTACGATGTCGCGACCGATGCTGTTCCCGACCAGGTGCGCCAGTTGTTTGGCGAGCGGCACACATTGGCGATTGGTGCCGCTTTTGGGGTGATTCTGGTTCGGGGGCCGGGGGGAGTCGGGGACGTCGAAGTCGCGACGTTCCGTACGGAAGGGCCGTATAACGATGGGCGCCGCCCTGAAAGGGTGGTGTTTTCTACTCCGGAAGAAGACGCCCAACGACGGGACTTCACCATCAACGGGCTGTTCTACGATCCTCTGTCGGAACAGTTATTCGACTACGTGGGGGGACGCGACGACCTGCGGCGAAAGGTGTTGCGCGCGATCGGAGATCCGCTCGAACGGTTTACCGAAGACAAACTGCGGATCCTCCGCGCCGTCCGAATTTCTTCGCGGTTCGGACTGGAGCTTGATGTCGGAACGGCGGAGGCCATTCGTCAGATGGCCAACCAGATCACCGTCGTCAGTCAGGAACGAATCGCCCAGGAGCTGAAAAAGATTCTGACACACCCCACCCGGCGGCACGCAATTGAACGGGGGGCGACGCTGGGGATTCTGGAGGTGGTGTGCCCCGAATTGCGTGCAGCGATGATCGGCCGTGAGCAGTCGGCGGTCGGTCACGAAAAGCCGTACCTCGATTGGCCGACCACGCTGGACGCGCTGGATCATTTGAATTCTCCAGATTTCGAACTCGGGCTGGCGACATTGTTGTTGCCGATTGGAGGAGCGGGGAATCGTCCGGCGGCGGCGAAAATCGCGGCTCAGATCTGCCGACGATTGAAACTGTCGACGGTCGAAGTGGAACAGACAAGCTGGCTGGTTGAGCGTGTCTCCACAGTAGAAGAGATGCCCGGCGCGACACTGGCCGTTCAAAAGAAGTTACTGGGACACCGGTGGGGGAGGAATCTGATCGCGTTGAGTCGGGCCGTAGCGATTGCCCGGGGGGAGCCGCCGACGAGTGCGGAGTACTGCGAGAGGTTTCTGGACGGGCTTTCTGAGCGGGAGCTGCGTCCCGAGCCGGTTGTCACTGGCGACGACCTAATTCGAATGCAACTCTCACCCGGGAAACGCTTTAAGGAGATTCTTGGGACGCTGTACGATCTTCAGTTGGAAGGGGAGATTGGGAGTCGCGAGGAGGGGCTGAAATGGATCGTCGATCATCTGAACGACGGGTAAACGGCACAGGAGTTGGAAAATCCAAAGAAATTCCGTACTTCGAGAAGAATCTTCTAGGCGTCCCCGAAGTCATGAGCTAGAATGGCGGGAACTGTGTGTGCTTTGAGAACTGTTCCTGGAGCCATTTATGGCCGCCTTGCTGGTACCCATGGATGGTGGAGTCGCATTTCGGATTGAAAAGCCGATTGTGTTGATCGGCCGCCATCAGGAGTGTGATCTGCCGTTGCCTGCGTACGTCAAAGTGTCGCGTCGACACTGTTGCATCGTGCAGGCTGGGGAGCGGTATTTGGTGCGCGATCTGGGGAGCATGAACGGGCTGCGGGTGAACGGCAAGCGAGTCAATGAGTCCGAATTGATTTCGGGAGACGAAGTTTCGGTTGCCGACGCGGTGTTCGTGTTTCAAAACGGCGCGGTCCGCACGGCGGTTCGCGGTGTTGCGGAGGTTTCGGGTACAAGTGTGCGTACCGGAATTTCCGCCAACCGACCCGACCCGCAGATGGATTCGGCCCGCAAGCAGGAAGCGACCGATCGGGAAGATCTCCCCCAAGACAAACTCTCGCTGGGCAAATCCAACGACAGCCACACCGGGTCAAAATTCGTCGAAGTCTGACCGTGTGGTGTGATGCGGAGCGGGCAAGTTTTCGGGCGGCGATGGGCAAACAGGAATTGAGCCGTTGGGTAGTGACTGGCGGTCCGGGCTAAGTCGGTATAACCTCCCGAGATCCTGTGGAAGCCCCTTTTCCCGCGCTCCCTGACCTTGGTGCATCCCATGAAATTTGCCCGGATTGCGATTTTGTTGTTCCTCGCCACAACCTGTTCGGCGGCAGAACCCTTGCGAGTTTCCCTCTGGAAAGAGGCTCCGGCGGGGGAAAACGAAGCGGATTTCGCCAAAGCGGTGATCACCGTCCACAAGGCCGAGCCGGGGAATGGGGCGGCCGTCGTGATTTGCCCAGGGGGCGGGTACGGTGGCCTGGTCACCGGACCAGAAGGACATGAGATTGCCAAGTGGTTGAATGGCCGGGGGATCACGGGCATTGTATTGGAATACCGGCTGCCGGCCGGTCGGAACACTGTTCCGCTCAAAGACGCACAACGGTCGATTCGAACCGCCCGCGTGAATGCGAAGGAGTGGGGCTTGAATCCCGCGCGGATCGGCATTATGGGATTCTCGGCGGGGGGACACCTCGCCTCCACGGCGGCGACGCACTTCGAAAACGGCGACGAGAAAGCAATCGACCCGGTCAATCGGGTGAGTTGTCGACCCGATTTCGCGATCCTGGTTTATCCCGTAGTGACGATGGGTGAGAAAACCCACCAGGGATCAAAACAGAACCTGCTGGGAAAGGATCCAACGCCGGAACTTGTGGATCTCTTTTCGAATGAAAAGCAGGTGACCCAACAGACTCCCCCGATGTTCCTGGCTCACGCCTTGGACGACAAACCGGTCCCCCCGGAAAACAGCAAAATGCTGTTCGAAGCGCTGCAGGCGGAGAAGATTCCTTCGAAGTACCTCGAATTGCCTTCGGGGGGCCACGGACTCAATGGGTACAAGGGACCGATGTGGGATGCCTGGCAGAAACAGTCGTTGGAATGGCTGGTGGAGTTGAAGTTGATTCCGGGGTCGTGAGTGGGAGGATGTGACACGGGACTGACGCAGGGGGCTGACGCCGCCCCGCTCGCCTGGGGTTATTTCAGCTTTCGCATGTAGCGCACGAAGTCGGCGTCGATCGTTCGAAGGTCGTTGCCCAGCGCCTGTTGAAACTGACTGATCCGGTCGCTGGGTTTGTCCCAGACCAAGCGTGGCTTTTGACTCAGTTCCCTCAGGTAGCCGGCGTACGCTTCTTTCTTGGATTTCGCTAGATAGTACGTGAGCGCCCACGCTTCGGCGTAGGCGTCCCCTGCGAGTTCCGCATCGGTGAAGCGGGCGTCGCTGGCGATGAGTGTCGACAGTGAATCGGGTTTCCGGCGTTTCGCAAGGTACTCCTGAAACTGCTTTTGTCGCAGATCGTTGATCTGCCCGACCGTCCGCCAGCCAGTGCGGCTGGTGAGATCGGGGGTTTCAAAAAACATGGCCATCCCCTCAGTCACCCACAGGGGATTGTCCGCCAGTCGTGTGTGCAAACCACTGTTAAACGCGATTTGATGCGTCGCTTCGTGGACCACCGTGGCAATGTTGAACGGGTTTGCTCCGAGCCGACGTGAAATCTCAGTCGCGGTGGTTGCGGGTCCGTTAACCGTCGCGGTCAGATCGTAAAGGACGATTCGATTGTGTTCGACGGAGTAATACCCTTTGGCCGTCGCCGCGTCGGCACCGGCATCCCGGGTGGCGAACGTCGCGAATTCCCGCTCGTTTTTCAGCACGATGGCGATCAACGGAAATTCCGGTTCCTCCAACTCGATCCCCCGCTGTTTCCAATAATTCTGAAATGCCGAGTACAGCCGTTCGAACAGGCTGGCGCACCAGGCGGCATACGGCTTCCCGGCACTGGTAGCGACCACGTAGTGTTTCGTCGTGACGATTTCGAACCGTTCGCCCAGTTCCGCTTTGAGTGCGAGCCCCTGTTGATCGAGGCGCAACGGTTCGAATTCGGACTTCTGGTCGGTGCGACTGTCGAGTTGCGCGGGTTCGATCGTCCAGAGCCGACCATCTTGTCCCACCAACAACACGCCACCGTCGGCCGCCTGGGTGAGGACGGTACCCAGCAGATCGCGGTTGGTTTCTTTTCCATCG
>JAPLOC010001321.1 GCA_026692825.1 Planctomycetota bacterium
AACGGTACTTGGAAAAACGTTTCGAACGAGACCTCGGGGAAGTAGACTCTGCGAAGGAGATGGTGAATGGATATCCAGGCAAGGAAAAGCTGAAGCAACACGATCCAGCCCCCCTGCGGGTGGCTCCCTCCAAACGATCGGAACTGGCTCTCTTTTCCGGATCGGTCCCATAATGACCATTTGGGGATTGAATTGCAGTCGCTATCGTGTATTCTCAATGCGTACGGTTCAGAGAAAGACAAGTTCGGCGACCGGAGTCCGAGGCACTTGGCACGTGGAGAATAGGCATGGCGACGCTGGAACTGGATGACAACCTGCCCACGACAGGGACCGTGACCAAGATGGTTACCGGATCCCATGGTCAGCCATTACAAGTACAGGAAGTGGTTACGCTCGCGTGGATAATCAGAGTGAAAGGATACTACGACGATGACGGTGACGGGTTGGTGGTAACGCACGTGACCGCCGGCGGCCCTGCTAGTCACGTCGTGAGTCCGAACGGGTTGTTACAGGGACCGCTTGACAACGGGGACGTGATCACTGAGATCGACGGCAAGCCGGTGCTGAACCAGACAGACTGGGTGCTCGCAATGAACGGGGCAGCGAACCACAACAAGGTTCTGCTTACCGTCATTGATGTCAACTCGGGCGACGTCACGAAGTGGTATGTCAGCCCCCTGCCATACCCTGGGACATCCCAACCATCAACCGAACAACCGCTGCTCTCCAACCTGTTCCGCAAGACGTTCGATGACTTCGCAGCTCATCAAGGCTTGGGCCAAGCTTGGGCGGATGACTTGTGGGGGAAGGTGTCCGAAATTGCGGTGGCCGCAAAGCAGCGAGTCGATTCCATGACCGAGACGGAGCGGCAAGGCCTCCGGGACCGGATGTCTACCCCCGGCGGGCTTGGCTTGGTTGGGCTATCCGATTTTTCAGATGCAATTACCCATTTTCCGCCCACGCCTCCCGGCGTGATGCTGCCGATTAAGTTCCCGCCGACCAACCAGATCCCGTTTCCGCCGTCGCCGATCTTGCTCCCGGAGTTGGTGGAATCCGTAGCCCACAAGGTTGTCGGGTTCGTCGGAGGTTCGCTAGAGTCGATCAAGGAAAGTCTGGTCCAAGTGCCACTGAAGGGGATGCAGGTTCTGAGTCATTTCTTCGACCGGATTCAGACTTTTGGCGAGTTACTAAAGGACCACAAGTATGATCAGGCGATGGGGAAACTGGTCGAGGCCGTGGTGAACCTCGTCCAAGAACTAGTAAGTACCGTCTGCGCGACCATCGTGAACGCGGTGGTCGATGTGGTGCCCGGGATTCTCGGCGGCCTGCTGCTGGGTCGGCCGCTAACCCAGCAGGAAAAGGACTTCGCCCACGGCATCTTCGGCGGCCAGATCAACCTGACCCTTGTCCGCGTTGCTGTCGTCCACTGGGAAAGCGTTTCTGGGCTAACTGCGGCAAACGTCATCTACGTCCGGGACGACAACCTGGGCGAGTGGAAGACACGGGCCAATTACGCTCACGAACTGACCCATGTGTGGCAAGACCAGCAATTGAGTTACCCCGGAACGGTGACCGCCGCCCAAGAGCACCTGAATCACTGGTTCGGTGACGGTCACAACCCTTACAAGGTGGAACTGGGTCCGAACACGAGTTGGTCGGAACTCGGGGTCGAGGAGCAAGCGCAGGTCGTAGAGAATTGGCAGAACTATCTGGACGGGAAGAAGTTGAACGACAAGAACATCGATATGGAGCCATACAACGGGTATTACCAAAGCGTCCTTCACGACGCGGGCTTTTTTGGGTTGTAATGGGTTCGTTGTGCAGTGCGAGGATCACGGCTTTCTATATCTTCGGCTCTTCCGACTACTGAGTGGCTGACGGGACCAGGTTTAAGCCACCGCTGTGGAAGTCGATGGAGTTCGCGAAGTTCTGAAAGTTGCGGTAGCCGCGGGCTGTGTACTTGATCCAATTGGATTTCCGAATTCACGCATTCGCTCATGACACTCTTGCTCCGGTGCTGCATGTAGGTCATGATGTTCGGCAGATGGTTCCTGAACATTCGCGCCACTTTGACGATCGGTTGCAGTCGGCTGTGTGTGGCCCAGCGGAAGTGCCGGCGCACCGCTCCCTCGTAATGGAAATCCCAGAGAATCATTCCTTGTTCCTTTTCCCTCCCGTTGCTCCGTCGTGAGGGGCTTCCAGAATCCATCGAGACTCGACTGCTCTCGATCGGCCGCCACGTACAGCACGTGCCCGCGCTTCAGGTCGTTGACCAGCGCGACGTACCGATGGCCTTTGAGTTAGGCCTTTTCATCGACTCACAGTTCGGTCAGATCGCCTGCAACCACTCGATCACCAGGCCTTCGAACAACATCGTGAAGTGGCTGTGTGGTTCTGCCCAGGGTACACGCACCACTTTGACGCCGTGCGCGGGACACGAAGTCCGAGGTAATGCCGCATGCATCAACGCGCGGTACTGACACGTAACGAGGTGCCGCAAGACGCGTTCCGGCTGATGGTCGTGCGGCGGGCATTCCCGATCACACTCGGGGCAACGCCAGGTTCGACCCGATTCATGCGACAGGTGGACATGCACCTCATCCTGTTTCAACGCGAACTCAACGCTCACGACGTTCCACGGGCGATCGATGCCCAAATTCTGCCGGGACAACTAACGGTCCTGCATGGGAGGCTCCTGGACAAATCAGACGCCTCAAGAATTCCGAGTGTTTCTCCGGGCTTCCGCACAAAACGCTGGTCAACGTCCGGCCAAACGCAGCAGAGCACTGCGGCAGCGCAACTCCGCGAGCGATCACCGGACCGACGGTGCGCCAAAGACACCGGCCCCGGAAGCACGCTTGCGCTCCCGGGGCGGCTTCCTTTGGGCACCCGAGCCATGCCTCAGAAAACTGCGGGAGTCTGGGGGCAGAGCCCCCAGCTTCTCCCACTTATTAGCCGGAATTCCCCATAATCTCGGACTTCCAGCTCAACTCCCTGAATTGTGCGGCTACAGTTTCTCCAAAATGAAGAACCCACAAGTGTAAATCGGTTGCGGATTTGTAGGGACGATGTCATTACTCGTCAGCAAGATCGAGCCCCGAACGACATCCGGGTTACCCGTATTGAGTTTGTCGGGGATTTTCCACCCCAGTAACACGTTAGTGAAGTACTCATTTCCAGGCAGTTTCATTTTTGCAGTGATCGACACCGCTTCAGGATCTCCAGCGACGTCTTCGATCTCGAGAGCGAGCTCGATCGGTGTCCCCGTGAATTTCAATACTCCGGTGGTTCCGCCACTGACTATGTTCACTTCGCCTTTTCCAGGCGGAGACCAAAAGACGACAGTCGGGGGAGTGGCACCGGCACCGGGTTCAGTGCGATAGCTCTGGTACTTCCATTTTCCCTCTTTCAACATGACTCAGTCCACCCTCGGGTTAGGAGTTTGCGAGAAATTGAATCCTGGGGGGGAGTTTAACAATTCGAAATCGAATATTCAATCGTAGCGTCGAAAAGAACGTCGAAAAGTCGTGTGTTCGCCCAGTCGAATTGCGACGTTCCTGCACCTGCCCTTGAGTTCACTTCCGGCAGGCCACCCGAGCGATTTGCAGCCAATTCCACGCCGGTCGAGAGCCGATCGGCACCGTGCGTAATTTTCCGGGACTATCGAGCGAAGCATGCCTCGTGAGTCAGCATGGCTTGCCCGAACGCTTCGGTCAATGTAGTCTCTAGTTGCCGACGCGCTCCGAAAGGGGAGCATCGATCAGCCCGTAGGGATTCGGCCACAAACATCCGATTTTGGACTCGACCATGAAGTTTCCGACAACATTTTCGACGGGGGAGAGGAGTTCGGCAGAAGTCCTGCCTTGGAAGTACTACCAACCACGAACTAGTTCCCCATCTGGCGGGGCTGTGGTCATCGCCTATGGAAGCGACGGACTTGCACCGAAATGGGAACCCGAGATTCGCCGCCATGCCGAGGCGCTGGCCGACGCGGGGATTCTGGCGATCATTCCCGAGTATCTCCAAAAGCGGCAAGCGATTGGAGACGGTCAGTCAGATACTGTCTTCGGGAGCATTTTCGAACGGCACGACGAGTGGTCGCAGGTACTGCGAGACTCGATTATAGCGGCACACAATCTGCCAGGGATCAATTCGGTGGGACTCCTGGGGTTTTCACTTGGGGGATTTTTGGGACTGCGGATTCGTGATTCGGTCAATGTGATTGTCTCCTATTTCGCGCCCCATCACTTCCCAACTTTTGGCGTTCCTCCGGAATTGGCACCACTCAAGGGTCTGGGATCGAAGACGAATTCCGCACTCAAGGCTCTCATTCAACATGGGGAAGCCGATTCACTGGTACCGTTCAAAACGCATGCCATACCAATCGCCGACGATCTGCGGCAGGAGAAGGCCACAGTAACGTGGCTTCCCCACCCCGGCGCGAATCATGGATTTCAAGGAACCGACACTGCGAATTCCGATGCCCGCGACAAGTCTTGCACGGAAACCGTGAAGTTTTTCAACTCCCACCTTTAGCAGCTCGTTGAAAGTCGTCACTTCACGCCAGCCGCCGCACTACCCGACGGGGTACGCTGTCGGTCGCGCTCGAAACAGGACGGCGAACGCTCCGAACGCGATGAAGACCTGGATCTGGGGGACCGCATTTCCGGCTCGAACACGACGCTCCAGCGCCAATTGGATCGCCCAAGTCTACTCGGTGAGGGCCGTGACGACGGTGATTTGAAACCGATCCTGCTTGACGAGCTTTGCGAACCCCTGAACCTGTGATCGATTTTCAACGGACGCACGGGCGACATTGATTCGCTGGCGGAGGAACCGGTCGCACGACTCCAGCAGCCGATCCCAGTGGCCAGCCCCGGTTGTATCGATTTTGATGTATGCGGAAAACGTCGTCGGTGACATTCTCAAGGAAGTATCTCACACGGTGCCCTGTCAGCCACCGGGAAGGGAACCGACTCTGGAACTCCTCCTTGTACAGAAAAGTTCGAAACGGAACGCCGCTACAACAGAACGTTGCTACTGCGAAGTAGCCTCGATCCGCATGTCGTGTTTCAGCGGGCCGGCGACGATCGGATCCTGCTCCAGAAACTTCACCGACTTGTCGACAAAGTGGTATTGGTGCTCGGTTCGATCGCCGGGGTTTGAGTCGGCTGGGTATAGCCGGCCCGCCTTCTTCAGTCGTTCGAGCGACTTTTTCGTGGCCGCTTCCCCGTCACCCGAAACGATTCCCGTTGCGACCAGGATGCGAAGGAGCGTCAGCCGGTATCGCTGCACGTGGTCAATGATCCCGCAATTGTCGGCTTCGAGTCCTTTCACCATAACTCGTAGCTGGTCCCATCCGGGGCATAGGGTCGAGCGAGTACGCTGTCCGAATCGTACCAGCCGTGGTCGGCAAATCGCCAGCCGTGTACTCGAAATCAAGTAATTCGGGGCCGTCGGCGATGAAGCCTGAATCTGCCAACCGCAATTGCCAATAGGTGACTAATCCAGAGTAATGCCCTGTTCGCTCATTTCTCGAATGTCGTTGTTCGTAGGGCGTCTGCCAACGCCGAGAATCCAGTCCCCTCCCAACAAGAGATTGAAATTCGATCCTGCGTAGCGATGATGCATCCAATGATGCCGGATCATCGCTCGGCCGTAACGAGTTCTAAGTAACCAACGTGTAGGAAGGCCCGATTCCCTGATCGCAACGTCGTACGGAGAGTGGATATGGCGGTGGACAAATTTGCTGAACAGCGGCGGAAACAGCATTGGGACAATTGCTGCGATAGCTGCTTGTTCACCCAGTGTTGCCCAAAACAACGGAACTGTCGTCAGTGGAAGCCACATGAACCATATGACATCACTCCACTTGGTCGTGAGCCCGAAATGATTTCCCGTCACAATGTTACGCTGTTGCTGCGTCATCGGTCCAAGCGCTTCCGGTGAAGGAGTAATTGGCGAAGTAAACCGATTTCCCGCAGCAGCGAAATGGTGAACCAAAGTATGTGACCACCACACTAAGCGAAACCACTCGAGATGTTTTGGGAAATACCTCCAAGCCTTTCGAAGACAGTACGGAGTATGCCCAAACAAACGATGCTGTAGTGACTCGGCAACTGTAGCGACTACATATCCACCAACAATTCCCATGAGAATTTGTGACATGCTACTCATTTCCGCAGGTTTCGATTCATGGTGCGGTTGACAGCAGATCGCTACTGGATGCGTGTACAGACTGGCTGCGAGAGTCGTTGGAGGGGAATAAAGATTACTAAACGCGTGCCTGCCGGACAAGGAATTAGCACCTGTCCAAAATCAAAACCGTGATTTTAAACTGTACATCGCGGCGCTGCCGCCGTCGCATCCCGTAGCTGCGCTCGAAAGAGATTCTGTCGATCAGTGAATCGTCGATTGGAAGCCCTTTGGCGACCCCGGCAGGGGTCAAATCGATTAGCCCCGGGTCGTTGTCGCGTCAGCGGCAACGACCCGGGGTTTGGCGACAACGCGAGAATCGACCCCGGCAGGGGTCGCATACGACGTCGACGAGCGGCGGGCTGTTGGCGATTCAGCGAAATGTGTTGGGGAGATCGCGCGACGGCGAATGTGACCCCTGCCGGGCAACGCCGTAACGGATTTTCAGGAGTGGAAAAACTGGGGTTTACACAAAATGGAGAACATGAAAAAGAGCCAGACTCCCCACAATCACCAACTGAGCACACGTCAGTCGGAAAGGAGTCTGGCTCATGTCGAAAGCAAAACGTCGCACATCTCCCTCACGCTCCCAGCCCAAACAGGCCTCGCGTGCGAAGTCGCCGGTCCAGTTCGAGGTGCTTCGCAAGGCAGTGGCTTGGATCCTCGGTGGATGCTGCTTCGACAGCGTTGTACTGCACGGCAACGCCACCTATCAACCACTGCAACTGATTCAATTGGCGATCCTCTGGGCCTGGGCGGAGCATCCTCAGTTGTCGGAGGCGTACGATTCCGTGCGCAGTACCGCCATCCTGATGTTCGGCGATCTTCCCCTGCCGTCGTATACCGGTTTCATTCGGGCACTCGCCACCTGCACAGAGCAACTGCGACCCGTCCTGCGGGGCCACCTCCAGAAACTCATGATCGCCGTTGGAGGAGAGCTTGTGCGGATCGGCGGGTTCTTCGTTCTGGTCGTCGATGGTTCTCGGGGAAAGATGCCGAACACGAAGAGCAACGAGGCGGCTTTCTCAGCCGCCACCTTCGGAAAGAGCAAATCGGCAAAAGCACGGAGACGCTGGAGGAACAAAAAGCGTCGCACACGAAAGGTCGTCACGGGAACACCCCCGCAGTACTGGCTGACGAAGCTCTGGCACATGGGCCTCAAAATGCCATGGGCGTGGAAGATTGGTCCATCCAATTCGTGTGAGCGGGCGCACCTCCTGGAATTGCTGGCGAACTGTTTCATCCCGGAAAATACGCTGCTCGTGGCGGACGCGGGATTTGTGGGATACGAGTTTCTGCAATCCGTGAAGCAGGCGGGCCATGACTTCATGATCCGTGTCGGAGCCAACGTCCATCTGGTGAAGAATCTCGGGCATGCCCGAAATCACGGCGACATGGTCTATCTGTGGCCATCCAAACAAATGAAGGCCGGGCAGCCGCCGCTGCTGATGCGGCACTTGAAAATGCAAGGGCCACGTGGCGAGATTCACGTGTTGACCAGCGTATTGGAGAAGAAGCGAATGCCAGACAAATTGGCCAGCCAGGTGTACCGTATGCGATGGGGAATCGAATTGCAGTTTCGGACATTGAAACAAACGTTCGGTCGCGGGAAGCTCAGGAGTCGAAATGGCGAGAATGCCGTCGCGGAATTGGAATGGTCGATCTTCGCGTTATGGATCATTCAACTCTACGCCGTGAAAGAGCAGCTCGAAATCGAATCGCCGCCAGAGAAGTGCAGCGTGGCACACGCGATCCAGATCTTCCGCGAATTGCTCCGTGACCCGCACCGGGTGGTCACCAGCTACGCGGTTTTGGTTCATGATCTTCAGGCCGCCATCATTGACGACTACACGCGGACGAAACCGAAGCGGAGTCGGTACCGCGGGCACTACAAAGATCTGCCGACAACCGATCCACCGCGGATCAAACGGAGATCGCGCGACGGCGAATGTGACCCCTGCCGGGGTCAGACGCCTTGGCGGGCCGAAACCCCGGGTCACGATCGCTGCGCGATCGTGACCCGGGGCTAATCGATTTGACCCCTATCGGGGTCACGTTCTGCGACGTGTGGCGTCGTGGAATTGGTTCTCGCGAAACGTTCGGGGAGTCGCGTGGACTCAATTCTACGCGACGGTCATTTACTGCCAGTTCCTCGGCACCACATGTCGTACGCCGCGCAGAATCACGGTGTTGATCTTGGACGGGCATTACGGGCGTTTGGGGTTCGCCGGCTCTGGTGTCTTGAATGTTGACGGCGCTGTGGCGTCAGGTATTGGAGGAGCGGTCGACCGGGCGGGTTCGTCGGGTTGGATTTCGCCAATCCACTCCAACAGGGTCATATGAACGTCTTTGGTGGGAAGAAAGTCAGTCGGCCGGCTGTCGGATTCGGGTAATGCGGGATATCTCATCGCGATTCGCAGCCGACGCCCTTTTGGTACCGGCGACTCTTCCCATCGATAGATCCCCCGCACCGTCTTCCATTTCGTCTCTTCCCCTGACTTGACTTTCAGGTCGATGTGGCGGGGTGACTTGGACAGATCGAGAGAGAACGGGGCTTCGTCGATTTTCTCCCCTTGAATCGTGACAATACGTTCCGGCTGGGCCGGCACCTTCAGGACTTCGAAGTTGCTTGAACTTTCCAACAGCCGCCACCGTCCGTCCATCGCACGGTATTCCGATTGCAGTTTCGGGTCGACATCGTCCGTGACACGGGGAAGCGGAATCGGAGTGGCGGGATCGGTTCTGGCACGTTCCAACACGATCGTGTGAAAATTCCCAGCCTGTTCAAAATCGTCCGGACGAGTCTCCGTGTCTTTTGATTCCGGATTCGGAATGCGAATACGCAATAGAATCGGCGCAGCCGGATCCTGGTCGTGAGGGACCCATTCATAGATCCCGCGGATCGATTTGTAGAGTTTCGGCCCGACCTCGGCCCTGAGGTCGATCTGCCGCGGCGTGGCGGACGGGTTGAGTACGAACTCCGCCCCGTCCATTCTGCCGTCATTGACGACGATTCGGTTGCGGGTCTCTCGCGGGTTTGGAGTGACCTTTCCGGCACTCTCTTCCGAAATGATTTGCCACTCGCCTTCGAACTGGCGGTATTCGGATTCGATCAATGCCCGCCCGGTCGTCGCAGGAAGAGACTCGTTGGTCCGCACTGTGCCGCCAGTCAAGTCGTCGGGATGATCTGCGTCTCGGGTCGATTTGGCGGAATCGATCGTCGTTCTGCGGTCATCCCACTGGAACTCGGGATTCAATAGATCATTGACGCGCCGCTCGACGACGTGGTCGCGAATCTTCTCCCGTGTTTCGATCGCCAGCCGCGAGCGGGCCAGTCGCTCTTCCAGCTCTTTCAATTCCACACGGTTGAGCTGTTGACGCAGCGCGAACGCCCGATAGACGGCGGACGTCAAATTGTTCTTCGACCCAGTCATGCCAGCTTCGTCGGTGGTTCCGGTTCGCACTCTCTGCGCGAGATCGAGTACAACGCGCTCCTGAGCGTCATACAGCGACTTGAGTTCTGTGGTCGCCGACGCGCGGTATTTGTATGCGACTCCCAGGTCATTGCTGGAACGCTGCGAATCCCCGGTGGCGGGTCGATTCGGGGAATCCACGCGTTGCTCGTCCCACTTCGCCAGGAGCAGTGTTTTGTT
>JAPLOC010001322.1 GCA_026692825.1 Planctomycetota bacterium
ACCAACGGGAGTCGGCCGTGAGCGCGTAAACTGACACTGCCGCCGGAATAGCCACCAATTCTTGTACTCAAGCGGGGGTTGAGTTTTTAGAACTCCGCCGCGACGCGGTCCCAATACACTTCGCGCGGCGACGTCGCGAACTGGCACTCGGATTGTGGCCCGCGTATGGTGACAATTCGTGAATCGCCTGCCCCGCGTTCGACCGCCATGAACTCGCCCCCCAATTCCGCTCCAAGACTGATTCGGCCGGCTGGTCGATTCGTGTTGCTGGGGGCGGTGGTGGCGTTTGGGTTGGCGGTTGGATTTTCCCACACGGGATACGAGTCGTTCCAAGAGTTTCTTGGAGCCGCCACAGGGGGCTGGCTCGCTCCCGAACCACCGCCGTTCGCATCGAGTTCCGGACAAATTCAAGCGGAATTCTGGCTGGCCGAGGTGGACCGCATCCTGACGGCGAACCCGGAAACCGCCGAACGACTGATGGGGGCCGCCTGGGCGTTGAGAAAAATCAATTTGGGGCGATTGAGTTTACGCAATCCCCTGCGTGTTCTCTTAGGGAACGATTCTGAGACTTTTCGCAACGCGTGCGAAAAGAGATCGATCGAGCTGGCGATACGCGCCACGCAACTCGCTCCGAACGACGTCCAGATCTGGCGTAACTGGGCGGAGTTTTTGCTGGGCCCTGGTTTACCTGATGCCCGCGGAGAACTCGATAACGTTCTCCTCCTGTTGAGCGAAGGAGCCGAACGCGACCCCGACAACGCGCTGTACGACTACACGGCCGCATTGCTGATGTGGGAGAATTCGTCGAGAACAGTTACCGTGGTTTCGCCTGCCGACGTCCACGAACAAATCGGGCTGGTCGCGATCGAAGATGACGAGCTGTTCTTGCGCGGGAACGAGGCGTTTGAACGGGGATTGGTAAAGCACCAGCTCGCATTCAGCAATACACGAGGGCGTGATTTCCACAATTTACTGCGGGAATCCTCTTTGCCGGCGGGCTACCAATCGGAACGACTGGCAGTCTTCCTTCTCGATAACGAAATCGAATTCTTTTTGCTGTTTTACAGTGACATGTGGCGCGACTGCTTCTTGAACGAACGGGTACTTTGTGGAGACGAGGTCGGGGTCATGGAAGAATTTCGTGTTCGGAAATGCCTGGCGGACCAAGTCGCAAACGGCACGGGACGGTGCGGGACGGAATCGACCGCGTGGTTTTGCGATTTGCAGGCCGAGGTCATGCTGAAACTGGTGAATTCCCCCAAGTCGGGTTGGTTCGCCGGTGAGGGATTTGACCCGGTGCAGGTCACCGCAATACGCCACGCGGCTAGCGAATTGAACGTAACCTCGTTGGTTCTGCAGGCGGCGTTTGTGGACGGTCTGTGGTTCCAATGGCGCGAACCGGATCATCACGCCGCGGTGCTGTTACCACTCTTGACCGCGCTGCTTCCCATCGCGTGGGGGCTGGGTCGCGCCACGCGACGCTACGCCCAGCGACATGGGTCGGTCGTGAACTGGCGAATCGCAAGGCCGGGCCGGCTGGCAATCGCTGCGGCTGGAGGAGGAGCCGCCGTATTCCTGGGGATTCTGGCGATTGACGTCATTCATTGGAATCTGCCGATCCGCCTGTTTGCCCTCACGCTTCTCATGTGGTCTCCGTTCGTACTCCTCGCGGCCCTGGTCGCGTTGGTCTTGACGCGTTTTCAGCACCGCATGCGAAACAGTCGTGTGCCCAGCCGGCTCTGCTTTTGGGGACTGTTGATCTGGGTCCTCTTGGGACTCTTCCACTTCGGCCCCTTCGCATCGGAGGCGATTTTGAACTGGTGTGATCCACCGGGACGCACTCTCCCTTGGGGAACCTGCCTGGTCATGGGGATTACCTTCCTGGGGACCTACCTGGTGTTTCGCTCACTATGGGGGTCGCGTGACCGGGGAACGCTCTCCAAAACGCAACTCGCCATTGTCGCAAGCGCCTTTTTGATACCCACGGGAATCCTTCAATGGTACGCCGCAGGTGCTGCCGCGACGCGCGCCAACGACTGGTTACAACGTCAACCTGCGTTGGATCTCCAGCGGTTCGAGACGATCTATTGGTCTGACGCCGTCGACCAGGCTCTGGAGGATATTTGGGTGGAAGTTGTTCTGGGTTGTCTGATCTCGGTCCTGGTGGCGATGACAGTGTGCATTCACCAGGAAATTCGGCGCACGCCGGGAGCGAGGCTGCCTCGAATGGTGCGACTGACGCTGTACCCGAAATCGTGGCTCACACATGATGAACTGGCGGCGCGACAGATGCTCAATTTCTACGCGGCGGAGGCACTGCTGTTCGCCACTCTGTGCGCGATGGGACTATTGTTCGTCCATGGCACGGTGGAGGTCGCGCGTCGCGAGTTGTTTTATCGCAAGGTGGTCGCCGTTCCGCTGCATGCCGCCGAGCGATACACGGCGTATCGAGACCGGGTGGCGAAAATCCAGGCGGACCCGGTGAAGATGCGTGAGATTCGCCAGACAGCGCGGCAGGCGGCGGGTTTGCCGACGGAGTGAGTCACCTGGGATTCGAAAAACGGGGTTCTGGCAGAGCCGCGCCCGACACGAAGATCCCTGTCCCGAGAATTGGCAGGGCGTTTCGGAAGACAAATGCGGCGCTGTGGCACCGAAGCTGGGGAGACTCTGTCCTCCCAGCCCCCCCCCTGGGGTTTTCTTAGAACCCGTCCAAGATCAACACCGTGATTCTGCGCGGCGTACGACATGTGGTGCCGAGGAACCGGACGTAAGTGACCGTCGCGTAGAATTGAGTCCACGTGACCCCCCGAACGTTTCGCGAGAACCAGTTCCTCGACGCCACACGTCGCAGAACGCGACCCCGATAGGGGTCAAATCGACGATTCACTGATTGACCGAATCTCTTTCGAGCGCAGCTACGGGATGCGACGGCGGCAGAGCCGCGATGTACAGTTTTAAATCATGGTTTTGATTTTGGACAGGTGCTTAGGCATTGGTCCGATGTCCAATGGGCGGAAAAAAGACGGTCGTTACCACGACAGGCAGGCAACGGCCCGATCACCACAATCTGCGAGGGAAAATCAGAATTGAATGAATCAGGCTCCCTGGGAACAGATTCGAGTGAAACGCTCGAGTGGAGTCGCGTGGAACAGATTCCACGTGACTTACACCTGCTGCCGGTTCCTCCGCGCCGCATATCGTGTAACTCGCAAAACCATAGTTTGATCTTGGACGGGTTCTTACCCGCTGACCGGTCCATGCAGTTTGTCCCACTGGGTCTCCGCCGAGCTTTGACGCAGATACAGAGGGGTCAACGTCATTGGCGAGTCCTCGTGTCCCGCCGCCAGTTCCCGTCTTGCCAGTTGACCGACCACCGCTGCCCGCGGAAGTTGAAATTCTGGAGAAAGTGTGCGGAAAGTCGCCGCTGTGACGGCAGTGAGTTTCGGCAGCCCCGGACCACAGACGAGGTCGGTCGGTGCCAACTGCCCGGCGAATTCTGACAGGCTCATCACGGAGATCGGCGCGACCTGCCGCATACCAGAGTTGATGTCTCGAGCATACCGGCCCACGTAAACCGACTCGCGCTGTGCGTCGGAGATCACCAGGACCTCGGATTCCCAACTGGGGATCTGGGCGGCGATCGCCAGCAATGTCTCGACCCCCACGAGTCGACACTTTGTCCCCCAGGCGAGCGTTTTGGCACACACCACGCCGACGCGCAATCCGGTGTAACTTCCCGGACCAACACTGACTGCGACCAAGCCACAGTCGCGCGGCGACCAAGAATGGGATTGGAACAGCGTATGGATTTCCGGAAGTAGTGTCTGGCCATGCTGCCGACCCAATTCGAGCGGACGTTCCTCCAGACATTCGTCGTCGTCCAATAGGGCGACGGAGCCTTGGAATCCGGAAGTTTCGATGGCAAGTGTGAGCATCAGGCGCTGGTTTCCATTCCGTCTGGCGGGTCTTCAGGAATTGTTGACTTCATATGAACTGAACGGAATTGACACAAATCCGACAATCGCATCTAATAGGGGTGATGTATTCCCCCATGACGGGGGAGTCTGAACAAGGCGATGAACGCCACCGGGTGTGGATTTTCCGCCGCCGGTGGCGTTTTTGTTTTTATGAACTGGCGACTTCCTGCGTAGTACATCCAGCCGACACACGTTTCGCACACCTTTCAGCTCCCACTTTCTGTCGGATTTGAAGATGAGAAAACGAACCCCCGACCATTTGCTCCGACTGCCACCCGATTTGGGGCCGAACCGCTGTCGAATGCCGCCGCGGCATCGGCGGAGTGTCGCTTCCGGTCGGTTGTCCCGTTGTGCGGCTCGCGCGGGAGAACGCCATCGGGGCGGGGGGAATGTCAGTCGTATTGTCGGACAGTTGAACTGTGCCGCAGTCGATCCGTCACTCAATCTGCCTGGAGAATCGATGGTGTCCCGGATTACCCGTCGGTTAACAATGGCGGCATTGTTCGTCGGTGGTCCAATGCTCGGATACGCAATGAACGGCGACCGGGGGATCCTGCTGGGGGCCGCGACAAGTGCGATCGCTCTGGTTTGGTTTCTGTTGGATGAACGTCGCATGTTCTAGGGCTTTGGTTCCCGCCACGCCAGCTTGAGCCATGCTGGCAGCAACAGCAACACTCCCAACAGGTTTCCCAGAATCGTCACGCAGGTCAGTTCCGCGAATCGTTGAGTGGGAACGAAATTCGAAAATCGCAGGACGGCCAGACCCGCCAGCAGCAATAGGCTGGTGGCCACAATC
>JAPLOC010001323.1:0-4315 GCA_026692825.1 Planctomycetota bacterium
CCGACGGGGATTCCTCTGTCCCGGGTCGACGCTGACTCAACAATGACTTCTCCGCACCGCCGGTCGATGGCTGCCCCGTGTACGCGTTTTGATCGACGAACCCACATTGGCGGCTCAGCAGGAGCTTCGCTCTCCCGTCGGGCGGTTCCTCATTTCCACACGTCGCGCTCCACAACGACTCGGCAGGAGCCTCGCCCTCCCGTCCGCCGCCGTCGCGTCCGCCTTCACCCTTCCGGTGCGTCCCGACACCAAGCAGCGATCTGGCGTTCGCCGATCGCCTTGAACTCAGTCGCACCACCCCAATCGCCGACGCGGTCGCCAAGCCCGAAACCAACAATCCAACCGTGATTTCTCTCGCCAGATTCTGTCGGGGCGCCGGCTGATTCCACAGCGAGTTCACCCCGACCCAAAAATCGGAGCCCACCAGAACCGCCGGCGCGACGCAGACAATTCCCACCGCTCCCGAAAGAAACAGACCGAAACCCAATCTCTGTGCGATGGATAGTTTCACCGGATTCGTATCGTGCGCCGAATGTCGAATACCAGTCCGCAACGCCAACGCTGCTGGCACCAAAATGAGCAACTGCACCAGGGCCGGGAAGATCGCGAGGAGCGCCGACCGCTCGAGACTGACCCCCGTCGCCTGGGCGTCGATCAGCCAGACCGTCCACGACGGGCGGGCGAGGCGGGCGACGAGTTCGAATTCCTGAAATGCCAGTAAGAACATCAGCCCCAGCGCCGGAGCGGCTGCCTGCCAGTTCACTCGGATCCACAAGCAGAAATCGCCGAACGCGCGGCGGAGCCGCGACGGTTCGCGCGCCAGAGTCAGCCGCCACGCATAAGCCGCGGCTGGCGAAAGGGCTGGTCCCGGTCCAAAACAGGCGACCGCGACTCCCACGGGAACTACCCGCGCCGTCAGCAGCAGGAACAGCAGCGCTTCGTTCCAGATCCAGTACTGGGTCGTCAGGTGTGTGCGTATGAATTCGACGTGAATCCAGGGAGAAACTTGCCAAAAGTCAGCCGCCGACAGGAACAACGTCCAACCGTTGTAAGCGTACCCGACAAACATCCCCGGCATCACGAAAGGTAACCACAACAACCCCCACAGCGCAGTGCGTCGCCAGCCTCGCGCCGACTGGACGACCGCTCTGCATATGCGGGCGATCCCCCAGGCGACGAGTGCGACGAAGATCGCCCGGAGCAGCGCAACGCCGCAAGCCGCTTCGAAGCTCACGGAACGTACTCCCCCCGCAACCAGTTCAACACGTCATTTCGAACGGAGATGAGCGGCCGCAGGTCGGCACTTTCGTTCGCCCATTTACGCAACGGACGCACCTCAGCGGGGAGCTGAGCCTCGTCGACTTCACCCAGCGGAATCTGCCGGGAGGCAGAACGGGCGAGCGCGATTTCGGTTTCCGCCGACAACAGAAAGTCGATCAGCGATTGCGCCGCCTCGGTGTGAGTCGATCCTTTCACCATCGCGACCGTGTTGGGGATGCAGATGGTTTTTCCCTCGACGCGCACCGGGAGGCCGGCGACTGGTCGGCCGGCGTCCAGCGCCCCGAAATAGTCGTCGGTATCGGTGAAGCCCAGATCGCACGCCCCTCCCGCGACCAGGTTTTTGGTCATGGCGTTTCCGTCCGCGAGTTTGAGGCCACGCCGCTGCCACTCCCGCTGCCGGCTTTTCGTCTCCTCTCCGCCCCAGACCGACCACCACAGACAGTATTGCGTCAACGTGGTACCAAACATTGACGATATACATTCGCAGCCGGGCGGCGAAGCCTGTCCACAACCCTTCTTCGTCGCGGTATTGCGCGGGAATCCGTCGATGCCCGGTCCCGATGTACGGCTCCAGTAATCCCTCCCGGGCGAGTTCCAGCGTCCCCAGCAATTCATTGTTCCAGAAGACCTCGCACTGCGGCTGATCCCGTTCGGAAACAATTCGGTTGACCAGTCCCAGCGATTTGTTCGCTTCGGTATCGTAGCGAATGGCCAGCGTGATTCCGGTTTCGCGTTCGAAATCTCGCAAAATCGGCTCGGCGAACTCCACGTCGTGCGCACAGTACACCACCAGCGTCTGCGCATCCATTCGCGGCGAGAGCCACCACAGAACGGAAAACGCCAACACCACCATCGCGATGCCAGCGACTGCCGTGCGAAGAGTCGCCGTCGATTTTGCCTCTGTCGGGGAACCGTCGGTCCGATCGATTGCCCCCCCCGCGTCCGGCCAATCGCTTCGCGGGGCCGCGTCGGTCGGATCAGGTATGGGGACGGGGACGTCGGGCATGCCAGGGAGAGGTCGTGTGCGGTGGTTTTGGAAGAGCCGATGATACTCTTGGCGGAGGACGTTGGACACTGCCGACGTCGGTTGGGTTACGGGGAATAGAGAGTCGCCGAGAGGTCGATTTCGTCTACTTTAAGGTCTGTGGCATCGTAGCCGCCTTTCTCTGAAAGGCTGGCCCGATGTGCTTCGGCCGTCCAAACAACGCACTGGGGGCCGCCCCAAGACTCACAAAGAGATCGAAGAGACTCCCGGCGAAGAGGCGAAGCCCCGAGCGCCAGCCCAGAGTGCGCCGAGTGCCGGAGAACGCACAGCGGGCCGCGCACTCGGAGATTGCCGGCTACATTTTCCGCGGAACTTCCCGACGAGACGTCGCGTCTGACACTACGGATTCCCGTTCGGGACTGGTATCATCCACACTCCGGATGGTTCAACTGACGCTTGCACCCCGCCGTTCGAAGCAATTTCGCGGAAGGAACTGCTTTCCATGAGTTCGAAGTCCTGGTTCTTGAGTGTTTCGGCACTGGTCTGTCTGGGAATCGCCGCGATGGAGATGTCTGCCGCCGAGAAGCCCGCGTCCGAACTTCGGCAGAAGGCGACCCAGGAGCTGCAGGCGGGGAATTTCCGCGACGCGTGGGGGCATTATCAGGAACTGGTGCTGGGGGCCGAGGTCGATCCGCAGCGTATCGATCAAGATGTCGCCGAAGCGGTGCAGGCGGCGCAGAGTCTGGGTGAAGTGGGCAAAGTGGATGAATTCCTCGAGAAGGGGATCGTCAAACATGGCGGCAACTGGCGGTTTCTGCGAGCGGTGGCACGGGTGTATCTCAATCTCGACCACAGCGGGTTTGAGATCGCGGGCAAATTTCAGCGTGGTCAGAGTCGAGTCCGTGGCAAATGGATGAATGCGACCCAACGCGATCATGGTCGAGCTTTGCAGTTATTGAATCAGGGGTTGCCGTTGGCGATTCAAGACAACGACAAGCCAGCGGTCGCCGAGTTTCAATTTCTGTTCGCGCAGATCCTACTGGCGGGGCAGGGGGGGAGCGACGCGTGGCGACTGCAAATGAAGACCGATTTCGCGTCGCTGCCCGACTACGAGCCGGGCTTTTACAACTTCGGCGGAGGTTCCCGGGGCGCGCCGGTGGATGTCGACGGGAACCCGGTGTTTCATCAATTGCCTAAGAACTGGGAGGCCGCCGCGACCGATGGTGAGCGCTGGCGCTACCTGTTGTCGCAAGTCATTGAATCTGACCCCGCACGGCGGGATGAGGTGGAAGCGACTTTCGCCGATTTCTGTCGTGGCCAGTTTGGTGTTCAGACCATGGCCCAGTTTGGGTTTGGCCCGACCGACGACCACGACGACGATGCGGATGCAAACGCAGCGGAAAGCGGGCCGTTTGCGCTGAGTTCCCTCACCGACGACGAGACAATCGCGCGACTGGCGACGGGAGTGAAACGCTTCAAACTTCCGGACGAGTTCAACTACGTCAAACTCTACCGAAACATCGCCGACCGGGCGAAAGCGAGCCGGTCGACTTGGACCGAGACCGCCCGGGGACAACTCTGCCAGGAGCATGAAGACCGGCGGCAGTACGTTCGCGCCGCGGAAGAATGGAAACTTGCGATCACAGAATACGGGCCCGGTGTGGGGGATCACCGCAAGCAGCGGTTGCAGCAGGTGGTGGGGAACTGGGGGCGGTTCGAAAACGGAGTGGTGCAGCCCGCGGGGAGTGGGGCGACACTCGATTACCGATTCCGCAATGGGACCGAAGTGGTCTTCGAGGCGCGGGAAATCAAGGTGGGTGAACTGCTGGCGGCGGTGAAAAGTTACCTCAAGACCAGTCCGAAGCAGGTTGATTGGCAAAAGACCAACATCCAGGACATTGGGTACCGGTTGATCGTGCAGAACGACGCCGCCCTGCTGGGAAGGCCGGTCGCGAACTGGACGCTGGAACTCAAGCCGCGTGCCGGACATGTCGACGACCGCGTGACTGTCACGACGCCGCTGCAAAAGGCGGGGGCCTACCTGGTCAC
>JAPLOC010001323.1:4356-5046 GCA_026692825.1 Planctomycetota bacterium
GAAGATGGCGGGAGGCAACGTCAGTCGAATCGTTGTCTGGGTCGCCGACACCGTCATCGCCAAGAAGCAACTGGACGGCAAAAGCTGGTACTACGTCGCCGACGCGGTGACTGGACTGCCGATCGAAAAGGCGAATGTCGAATTCTTCGGCTGGAAGCAGGTGCAGGTGGTGCCCAACCGCAATGACTTCAAAGTCGTTGTGGAAAACAAGGCGTTCTTCAGCGACGCGAACGGCCAGATCATTCTGGACCAGAAGAACCTGTCGCCGGAATTTCAGTGGCTGGTGATCGCGACGAGTCCACAGGGTCGGCTGGCGTACCTGGGCTTCACGAACGTCTGGTACGGGAACACCTACGACCCCGAATACAACGCCAAGAAAGCACTCTTGATCACCGATCGGCCGGTTTACCGACCCGCGCAATCGGTGAAATTCAAGTTCTGGATTCAGCAGACAAAATACGATCAGCCGACGACCTCGGCGTTCGCCGGTCAGACATTCCGGGTCCACATCAACGATCCCAAAGGGCAATTGATCTCCGAGAAAAGCTACACAGCGGACGAATTCGGCGGTTTGTCCGACGAGTATGAGCTTCCCAAAGGGGCGATGTTGGGAACTTATGGAATCTCCGCGTTACTCGGTCAGGAGATGATCGGTGGCGGAAATTTCCGGGTCGAGGAATACAAGAAGCC
>JAPLOC010001324.1 GCA_026692825.1 Planctomycetota bacterium
ACTTTTGGCGAGTGGGATCCGCACTGCATGGACGTTTCGGGGCGGTATCGGCGGTTCGTCGTCCGTTCGATCATTCTCGACTCGCTGATCGACTGGATGAAACAGGCCGAGGAGATCCCGAAGGACGAACAGGTCAGCGAGGCGGCGGCGGTCTTGGCGGGGACGATGCTGATGGCGTCGTCGATCAGCGGCGCGGGACCAGACACCCACGATTCGAGCATCAGTCTGACTTCGCTGCTTCCCCGTGTCGCCCGGCAGCGCGACGCCTTTTACCAGTTGCTGCTGCAGTTGATGACGGGCAAGCACGCCGAGCGGTTGCGCCGCGAGGCGCAGGCGGTGCAGCAGCCGTTCGGGAAGATCCGCCAGCATTTGAATCTGTTCCTGGCGAATTACGGGTGTCAGCAGTTGCAGCGGTCACAAATGGCGTGGCTGTTCGCGCGGATGGGATACGCCGACGCGGCGCGAAAACAGGCGCGGATCATCCCGGCGGCCTCGACGCGTTTTGAAACCGAGCTTCAACTGCAACTGACCCAGGCGGTGTTGAACGTCGACCATGGGCAAGTCGCCGACGCCGCCGCTTCGCTGCAAACCGCCGAGGAATTGCTGCATCGGGGCATTGAGTGCGGGGCGTTGGTCGACCCGTGGAATATCCTGGGATTTCAAGGGCAGTTTCCCCTCTTTTCCGCGCGGGAAGATTCGGTCCCTGATCCACGGGTGGACCGATTGCTGTCGGTGATGGACCAGGTGTTCAATGTCTTCAGTCGCGTGCAGTGCGAGGCGGCTGCCCAGGGCCAGCGGGAACTGGTCGAATCGCTCCAGAAGCGGTTCGGCGCGCTCGCGGAATTCTGGGACCAGTTCGCGTCGACCGCGGTCGCCGACTTGCAGCCGGTGAACGGGGCGGTCTCCTACGACTCGGCGAAGCGGGTGAGTACCGTGTTACTCGCCTGGCGGGAAGCGGGCGAGGCGGCGGGGGATCTGGGGTTTTGGAAGACGCATCTCGAAGAACTCGATTCGCCCCGCGCGTACGCGACGGTCATTGATCTGCTGTTGCGGAAGCGGGATGTTGTCGCGTCGATGAATCTGCTGATTCAATGGCTCAGTCAGAGTGAAACCGTCCCATTGGAGGCGGGGGTTTGCGCGTTTTGGCCATTGCTGGAGAGCTGGGTTCAACTGGTGGCGGGGGAAACGTCGGCCAGCGACCCGACGCCGCTTGAGCCGACGGCCTGGGACCGACTGCGGGTGTTCTTCGATCGCGTCGACGTCAACGCGGGGGAATGGGGTCAGGCACCGCGAATTCTGGGCGACGCGGGAACACCGCTGAAACTCGCCGGGGGACTTCCTCCGTCGGAAAAGGGGCCAGAGCCACCGGGTGCCGACCCGTTTGACCCGTTCGATCTTCCGGACGAACCCCCCGAGGACGATCCGCTTTTTGAGGCGGCCTACGAGAACGTCGTGTTCCGCGACAGCGCGAACGACGGTCATACGGGCGATACGCTCGACGACTCCACGCCGCACAGCGACACCGATCTCGATCTGCTTTCCGGACCGCTCGAACAACGGTTGCGGTTTCTGGTCGCGCTCTCCGCCGGCTGGAGCATCGCCGCCGAACGGGGGCTTTCCCTGAGATCTCCGGACCTGGAAAAACGCCGCGAGGTCGTCCTGACCTGGGAGGAACGGAATGAAGAGGTGACCCGCGGTCTGGTGCGGCTGCTCGAGCGATTGAACGAGTGGCAGCCACAGGAACCGGGGGGCGACCCCGATTCGCTGGGGGAATACGACCGTGAGCTGCACCTGAAATACAGCGTTCTCAACAACGCGCTGTCGATTGTGGTTGGCTTGCAGGAAACCGGGC
>JAPLOC010001325.1 GCA_026692825.1 Planctomycetota bacterium
GAGGACCGTTCCCCCCGTCATGAACGCGGCGTGCCACGCCGCGATCCGGTCGGCGTCCGGCTTGACGGCTGACAGCAATTTCGACTTCAGCAGTTCGCCGTGTTGCGCGAGCAGTTCACCGATCCCGCCAAACAGCACTCCCTTGGCTGCCAGCTCCGGAGCGAGCCGGGATTCAATGCGGTGACCATCGACATGCGAGACCACCCCTGCAAACTGCGCCCGGGATTCAAGCAGCGTTTTGAACTGCGCGGGAGTCGACGAGGCGGCAGCGATCTTGAATTTCGCGGGTTGAAACGCCCGCAAATCGACCCGTTTCCACTCTTCCGGATCGAGTGGCGTTTTCAGCAGCTTCTGGTAGGCGGCGAAAGCGGTTTGGCGCAGTTCGCCCAGCCATGCCGGCTCGGTCCCCCGGGTGGGGTTCGACACCAGCGCCGCTTCATCAAAACCAGTCGCAATGGCGGGGCGCGCCGTGCTGGTCGCAGTGACAGTCGTCATGGTCAGCCAATCGACCCTTCCATCTGCAGCTCAATCAGCCGGTTCATTTCCACCGCGTATTCCATCGGCAGTTCCTTCACCAGCGGCTCGATGAACCCGGTCACAATCATCGATGAGGCTTCCGCCTCAGTCATTCCCCGGCTCATCAGGTAAAACAATTGTTCGTCGCTGATCTTCGAAACGCTCGCTTCGTGTTCGATCACGACGTTGTCTTCGTCGATTTCCATGTACGGATAGGTGTCGCTGCGGCTGTCGGAGTCGAGCAGCAACGCGTCGCACACGACATTCGACTTGCAGCCGGTCGCTCCATTGGCGACTTTCACCAGACCGCGATAACTCGCCCGGCCGCCCGACTTCGAAATACTCTTCGAAATGATTCGGCTGTAGGTGTTCGGCGCACAGTGAACCATTTTCGCACCGGCGTCCTGGTGTTGACCCTTGCCAGCGAACGCGATTGACAGCGTTTCACCACGAGCGCCCGGCTCCATCAGATAGATGGCCGGGTACTTCATGGTCAGGCGCGAGCCCAGATTTCCGTCGACCCACTCCATCAGTGAATCGCCGTATGCCATCGCCCGTTTGGTGACCAGGTTGTAGACGTTGCTTGACCAGTTTTGAATCGTCGTATAACGGCAGCGCGCGCCCCGTTTCACGATGATCTCAACCACTGCCGAGTGCAGACTTTCGGAACTGTAAGTCGGGGCGGTACACCCTTCGACATAGTGAACCGAAGCCCCTTCGTCGACAATGATCAGCGTCCGTTCAAACTGGCCCATGTTCTCGGAATTGATCCGGAAGTAGGCCTGCAGCGGAAACTCGATCTTGACCCCTTTGGGGACATAGATGAACGAGCCACCCGACCAGACCGCCGAGTTGAGGGCGGCGAATTTGTTGTCGGCGGGGGGAATGACGGTGCCGAAGTATTCGCGGAACAGATCGGGATGATCGCGCATCGCCGAGTCGGTGTCGGTGAAGATCACCCCCTGCTTGGCGAGGTCTTCGTGAAGACTCCCGTACACGACTTCGGATTCATACTGGGCCTTCACGCCCGCCAGGTATTTCCGCTCCGCCTCGGGGATCCCGAGCCGGTCGTAGGTCTTGCGGATTTCATCGGGCACGTCGTCCCAATTCCGTTCCTGACCCAGCGACGCCTTGACGTAGTAGTGAATGTCCTGGAAATCGAGATTCCGGAGTTCCCCTCCCCACAGCGGGAGAGGCTTCTTCCAGAAGGTTTCCAGCGAACTGAGGCGGAATTCCCGCATCCAGGCCGGCTCGTCCTTCATTTCCGAGATCTGTGCGACGATATCGCGGTCCAGCCCTTTGCGGGCCGTGAACACGTATTTGTCGGTCGAGTCGTGGAATCCGTATTGGTATTCCCCGACGCCGATGTCGTCTTCCGTCGCGGTCTTCAAGTCGGTCGCCATCGCGCCACTCCCGGGAGCCAGGCTCCCTGATTGGTTTCGAGTCTTCGCAGAGTCAAACAGAATTCGCCACGCTGCCGGCCGTCACTTGGCCAAAACCGGCTGCTTCCCCGCCAAAGCCGCCGCCGCCTCCTGCTCTTCGGCCGCCGCGTCGGGATGACGCAACCGAACACCCGCGTAACCCTGATCATGCAGTTCATGAGCCAGAGCCGCCTCACCCCGTTCGACCACCCGGCCCGCCAGCATCACATGCGTGAGCTGCGGACGATTGAACTCCAGCAACCGCTCGTGGTGGGTGATGATGATAATCGCCATATCGGGGCCAGCCAGCCGGGAGATCGCTTCGCTGACAAACCGCACCGCGTCGCTGTCGAGACCGCTGTCGGTTTCGTCCAGAATCGCGAATTTCGGTCGCAGCATCGCCAACTGCAGAATCTCCATCCGCTTCTTCTCGCCGCCGGAAAATCCGTCGTTCAAATAGCGGCGGGCGAACTCGGCTTCGATCCCCAACTCCTCCATGCGAGACTTGAGTTCCGCGCGGAATTCGCGCATCGGAATCAAGCCTTCCCCTTCTTTGCGGTTGGGATTGCGGACATTGGTGACCGCGTGACGCAGGAAGTCAGCGACTTTCACACCGGGCACGGTGACCGGGTACTGGAATGCCAGAAACAGCCCCATGCGGGCTCGGGAGTCCGGTTCCAGCTCATTGAGCGAAACCCCGTCGATCGAAATCTCGCCGTCGACGATTTCGTACTTGGGATGCCCCATCAGGGCGTAGGCCAGAGTACTCTTCCCCGAGCCGTTGGGACCCATCAGGGCGTGAATTTCCCCCTGACGGACTTCGAGATCGACCCCTTTCAGGATCATCTTGTCGTCGATGCTGACGTAGAGATTTTCGACCTTCAACAGACTCGACATGAAGACTCGCTCACTGAGACTCTTGACTCGCCAGCCGAACTCAATCGCGCCGGCCAGAGGAAACTAAACTCCCACAAACGCCGGGGGAGTCGCGTAGCCGGAGTGGTGCGGCACCGGGAGTTCCGAAGTCACTCCCTTGGCCAGCCGCTTCGACTTGATTTTGTCTTGAATTCGCATCAGCCCTTCGAGCAGCGCTTCGGGGCGGGGGGGACAGCCGGGAACGTAAACATCGACCGGCACCACCAGATCGACCCCCTTGACGACGTGATAACCCCACTTGAAGTAGGGGCCACCACCCACCGTGCAGGCCCCCATGGCGATGACGTACTTGGGATCGGGCATCTGCTCGTACAGTCGGCGAACGCGGCTCGCCATCTTAAAGGTGACCGTTCCCGCGACGATCATCAGGTCGGCCTGCCGGGGGGTTGCCCGAAACGCGCCGGCACCGAAGCGATCGAGGTCGTAGCGACTCGCGCCGGCCGCCATCATCTCAATCGCGCAGCAGGCCAGTCCAAACGTCATCGGCCAGATGCTCGCCTGGCGCGCCCAGTTGGTCGCCTGCTCCAGCGAGGTGACAATCAGATTCTCTTCGAAGCGTCCGTCAATCCAACTCATGTTGCTCTGTCTCTCTGTCCGATTCTCGTGGCCCGATGGATCACCATCCGGACGGAATCACCTGTTCGAGGGCCAACTGGCACGACCGCCGCACGCCACTGCGGCGCACGCAAGGGTCGATCCTATCTGTCGCCAAAGTGGTTTTCGAACAAGGCTTGCGTGAATTCCAAGGTTTGGGAACCCCTAGCTGGCGGTCGCCAATTCGCCGGGAACAATCTCAAATTCGCAACAGCGGTCACCATCCAGGCAACACTGCGACAACCGCACCTCCACACCGAGCGATTGCTCAAACACCTGGCGTTCCAGATTGCAAATCGCCCGATCCTGCTCGGCGAGTTCCTGATAAGGGCAGTTGTGTTCCCGCAAAATGGGCAAGTGGCCCGATTCGTCGAGCTCGACATCGAAACCGCGACTGGAGAGGGCCGCCGACAGGCGTTGGAGCCGATCGCGCATCAACCCTTCGCCATGTCGACCCAACCGACTGACCAGGGCGTCCCGAACCTTTTTCGAAACCTGATCGCGCACCGCAACATCGTCGATGGCATGGAGTTCCCGCCAGAGAATCAACGCCAGATCGCCGTAGTTGTCTCCCAGATGCCGCGAGCCCTTTTCTGTGACTTTGTACACATAATGGGGACGTCCGCGACCATGGCGAATTCGCTCGCGGGCAACCAGCCCGCATCCCTGAAGGCGGGTCAAACGCTGCCGAACCGCCGTCGCCGTCACCCCCGCAGCCTCGCAAATCTCCTGCACCGTGCCCGGACCAATCCGCTGCAACTGGCTGAGGAACTCGCTGTCGGCAGGTTCGAGGGTGGCACGCATGGGGGAGCTTTGGGGCAGGGAACGATTGCGTCAGACTCTGTCCCTGAACGGTCGGACGAGCTGATTATACGCACCAAAGTTATTTTTGACAACGAAAAATGCAAAAAATCGCCCGACTGGTATCTCACGGTGGAATTCGATTCAATGGAACACATGCCGACTTCGGCTCTCGCGTAGCTGTCGACACGCGAAATTCGTGCGTTTACCCCCCCCCATCAGGAGACA
>JAPLOC010001326.1:0-4897 GCA_026692825.1 Planctomycetota bacterium
CGACAGCGTCGTGCGAAAGCAGAAGACCTTGATGCAACTTCATGGACCGAAGCCTGCGGACCGCCATGGGAGTCAAAGGAGAAACAGTGGTGGAAAAAGGAGAGGCTTCCGTTGGCAGCGTTACAGGTCGCAACGAGGAACAGTCAGCGGTTGCTGTATTACGGGGACATGGACATCGTCCAGCTCTCTGGTGAAAATATCCTGGTGTTCGTGTCGATCTGCCGTGAAATCTGGGAATGCGATTTGCGGTTTCGCGCCTCGAACGGTGGCCGAGAAAAGTCTGCGGTGAAGTTCGAAAAGTTCGCAGTGGACAGACAGTCAGAGGGAATTCGAGATGCCAGTCGAATCTGGCGGGACAAGATTCGATCGAGTCCAGATGGTGACACTCTTCAACGGTTTCTCGATGAACTTGGACGACGGCTTCACTCCAAACTGATCAACGACCGAACGATGTCGTATCCCGGTGCAAACGGGATTTCGCTGGCAAATCGCGACTATGAGGATGTGGGAAATCTTGACATCAAGCGATTATTGGACGCCGCGACGGCGGAGTGTTTCCTGCTGAAACGCGATCACACACCCAAGAACACTTCGCGCGGCAAGTCGATCAAGTGGTATCCACACCCAATTCTGGCTCCGTACTACGAGCTCACAGTGCCGCACACAAAGGAACCGCTTTACATCACTGTGGCAAAACTGCGGAACTGGCTGGAGCCGCATGACATTTTTCCTCGCATCGAGCAACCAACCGCCACCAGTCTGGATTCCAGCGCCAAACCCGCCGTCGACCTGAATCCCAACGCCGTTGATTCTGACGCCACGAACGATGTCGCCAACGGAAAAAAAGCCCGAAGCTCACGGCAAATGACGTTCGGGTTTGACGAGGTCGAGTGACATGGGAACGCAACATGCCTTCCGTCCATCAGGGCCGATTCGCTGGATATTCGACAAACTGAAATCGATCGAACCCTGGACAGTGATCGGTTCGCTTTCCCCCGAAGATCGCGGTCTAGCCGCGCCCCGTGAAGTACTCGGACTGTCCCCGCACTCCCGAGTGACGTTACTCAAGTTGGCTCCGTTTACCATGCGCGGCGATGCGGAAGTCAGGGCTCGACTGGCCAAGAGTGAGGCTGACGCAACCAAGTACTTCTCGAGCGAGTTGACAATTCGGCCAGAGCTACCATTGCACGCCTCCGATCACGAGGTTCTTGAAAGCGTACAGTACATCGCCGGTGAATTGCGAGGGCAAGTGGTTGTCGACATCTCCACGATGCCGAAGCGGTGGTTCATCCCACTCGTTCAAGCTCTTGTCGAGCGGCACCAGATCCACACATTGGTTGCGACGAACAGCAAACCAGATAAGTATTCGAACGACCGACTGGCGACCGACCCCGAACCTTGGGAACCGCTCCCCGGTTACATGTATGCAGAACGGCAATCCTCGGAAACGACCGCGATTATCGGAGTCGGATACCACATGTTGAATCTGCACGAGTTAATCGGTGAAAGCACGGCTGGAAATCTCAATCTCAAATTGTTCCTGCCGTTTCCGTCGCTGCATCCAGGATTCCGGCAGAACTGGGAATTCGTACGTGATGTGACGACCGCATGGAAGGGGACCGCGCCTCCCGAGATCGTACGCGTCCCGACCGATGATGTGTCGCTGATTTTTGACCGCCTGTTACAGCAGTCACAGGGCGGACGAGCGGAATCGCTAATAATGGCGCCATTTGGCCCGAAGACGATTTCTCTGGCCATGTGCCTGCTGGCGATTGCGCGAGAGCAAATCCGTCCCGAAGTCGAAACGGAAATCGGATACACGCAGCCCAAAGCCTATGCGTCAGATTACTCGTCAGGGGTGGCAATGCGAGACGGGATTCCACTTGTGAACGCCTATTGCATTAGAATTCGAGAGCGGTCGTTTTACTGCGACCTCCCGACGGCCTGACCACCTGCGTAGTTTGCGTGTTGGCAGCAATGTGCCACTTTCCCGGATGCACCCAAGGCACTCTGCGACAAGTCGATTGCCAGACACTTGCTGCCCGGGGAGAAAGTGGCACCCATAAAATATCCGCTTGCGACGGTTGATTCTCATACGGCCATGCGGGACACCCGCTATCCATGACTTGAAACTGGAGATTCGCAATTTGTATCGACCCAACGCACTTGTTCGCGCTGTTCATTGGGGTCTGTTTCGAGCGTGTCAAAGGGGACGGCCGCTGTCGAAGAAGCTCAGCCCGGTTCCTCAGACCTTCCTCGCGACAACCTGAACCAACGACGCCATTCCCGTATGGAGCCGACCTTCCGTGACATTGCGTACCAGGGCGGCTTGGTGTTCGATCTTCAGGCCGTGTAGTTCGCTGACGACGGTCTCCAACGGCGCGAGCAACTCCACATCCCGCGGACCGCCGGTCCCTCGTCCAATCTGGTCCGGCGCGTACGCTTCCAGCACGAACAATCCGCCCGGCCGGAGCCAGGCGGCGACCCGCTGATGGACCGTCGCCCGGAGGGTGGCGGGCAGATGAACGAAGATCGAGCTGACCACATCAACGGAATTGTGTTCGACGTCAAAATCCGCAAGGTCGATCTCCTGGGTGCGCAGTCGCAAGCCGCGTTCGTCGGCGAGTCGCGCCGCCTTCCGCATTCCCACGACACTCTGGTCGACCGCGAGAACGTCCAACCCGAGTGATGCCAGAAACAGCGCGTTTCGCCCCTCACCAGCTCCCAGATCGACCGCGCTTCCGGCTCGGGGAAGCTGGTTCGACCAGCTCAATAGAAATTCGTTCGGTGGTTCGCCATAGGCAAGCTCGTCACCTGCATAGCGTTGGTCCCAGAATGAACTTGACATGGTTCGCAGTCTAAGCCCGCTCTCGACCAGGGGCAAGTCGCGGGTATTGCAGAATGCGAAACGCCGCAGAACTCACGTGACCTTGAATTTCGTCCGCTTGGACACCAGGGTCGCACCGTCGACGTCATTAATCGTCACGGTCACCGTGTAGGTACCCGCAGTCGCATAAGTGACATGCCCGACGATCTTCCAGAAGACGGAACTGAACGACGAGCCTTCCTGGACCAATTGGAAGTCCGAACTCGTTGTGGTTCCCCCCCAGTCCACCGACACGCTGAAATCTGTCGACCGGGAGGTTGGGGTGGCGTCAGTGAATCGTGCCAACGTCAAATCTGCTGTGCTGACACCATGCAACGCCGACACGGTGCGGGACGTGGTTGTGTCGGTCAGTGGCGCGTCGGCGACATTGACGCTGACATGGTCTGTATCGAGAGTGGAACCTGAAGTTTCGGCGACGTGGACGGCAATCGTGTGGACGCCGGCATCCCTGAAGATCGTGCTTCCCTTGACCGCCCAGTTCGAACTAGTGGTGGTCCGTGAAACCAGCACGACGGACACCAGCGGGGTGATCGTGACCGCGCCACCCCAATTCACGGACACATCGAAATCAGCGGCCAGAGCTTGTGGATTTCCATCTGTGAAGGTGGCCAGGGTGATTTGACCGGTGGACTTGGCTTCCGTGGCTGTCAGGATTTTGGTCACCGTCGTGTCCGTCAACGGCGCGTCCGCGACCTTGAGGGTGGTCTGTCCCGAACTCAGGAACGACCCGTCAACATCCTTAATTCCGACGCGCGGGGTGTAGAGCCCTGCGGTGCGGTATACGACGCTGCCGGTGACGACCCAGGTGGACGAGGTCGGCCCCCGTTCGACGAGCGCCACTTTGACGGAAGGCGTTCCAACCACCGTGCCGCCCCAGGAGACCGTCGCTTTGAAATCGGTCAACGGAGCGTAGGGGTTCGCGTCGGAGAATGTCGCCAGAGTGACGATTCCGGTGCTGGAGCCTTCGATCACATCCACCGTTGCTGGAGTCGTGACGTCGGTCAGTGGAGCGTCCTGCACCGAGAACTTCGTTTTGGCCGAAACGAGTGATTCTCCAAGGACATCGGAAATTTTCACCGTCGGACCAGCCAGTCCCTTGTTGGCATAGGCGGCGTGTCCAACGACCTTCCAGTTGGAAGAAGTCGCTGACCGTGACACCAACTGAATGCTTGCGTCTGCCGAAGTGGGGGTGGCAAGTTTCCCCCAGGTCACACTCAACGTGAAATCCGTGACCTTCGCGAGGGGATTGGCGTCCGAGAATGTCGCGAGTACGACATCCCCTGTATCGACGCCTTCAGTGGCGTCCAAAAGTTGCGAGATGGACGTGTCGGTCAGATCGGCATCCACGACTTTGAATTTTGCCTTGGCGAAGGGAACCTTTGGACCGTTGATCTCAGAAGTGATGACGCCTACCGTAAACACCCCGGGCATTACATAGACCGCACTCCCAACGAGTCGCCAGGTTGACAGCGTTGCCGTCCGGGAAACGAGTTCCAGGAACACCCCCTCATTGACCAGGGCTCCCGTAAACGCACTCGAAATCCCGTCGAAATCCGCATACTGAGCGTTGGGATTGGAATCGGTGAATGTCGCCAGGGTCTGAAGTCCCGTGGAGTTTCCTTCGACGGTGGTGTAGGTCGTCGCGACGGAAATGTCGGTGATTTTTCCATTCGCGACGCTGATTTTCGTGTTGTTTGTGGAGAACGATGCGCCGTCCACATCGTTCACCGTCACCCCTACCGTGTAAACCCCGCGCGACAGGTAGTTGGCCGACCCGACGATCGACCAGGTCGAGCTGGTCGTCGACCGGCTGACCAATTTCAGCGAGGTCGTCGCCGCCCCGCTCAACGCTCCTCCCCAGTTGACCGTGTACTTGAAGTCAGCGGCCGGGGCCAGCGGATTGCCATCGGTGAACGTCGCCAGGGTGACCGTACTGGTACTGACGCCTTTGACGGCGAACAGCGTGTTCACCGGCGTTGTGTTGGTCAGCGGTGCCTCCGCCACGGCGAC
>JAPLOC010001326.1:4921-5577 GCA_026692825.1 Planctomycetota bacterium
GACTCACAGTCACCTTGACGTGATAGTTCCCCGGTTCCGTGAAGACGGCATTCCCCACGACCTGCCAGTACGACGCTGTCGCTGTCCGCTGCGCCAGGACAACGGAAACCGTTGGCGTCCCTGTGACCGCCCCACCCCAGACAACGCTCGCCCCCAATGTCCCCGCCAGCGCGTTCGGGTCTCCATTGGTAAATGTCGCCAGCACAATTGCGCCGGTACTGTTCCCTTCGAGGCGGTTAAAGGTCGTCGCGACGCTGGTGTCGACGATCGGCGGCTCGACGACCGCCCCCACGGCTGCGGAGAACTCCGATGTATTGCCCGCCGTATCCGTCGCCGTCGCGGTGATCGAACTTCCGACCGTCGTCGCATAGGCGAGGGTCGCATCGATGGCCCCCAGCCCGGCGGCGTCGGTTGTGACGGTGGTCGACCCGATGTAAACCTGCCCTTCACCCAGGCCAGTCGAATCCGCGGCGACATAAAAGTCGATTGTCAGCAGAGTGTTCGCCGCTCCCTGTATTGTCCCGATCACTCGCGTGCTGGCACCGGCGACCACCAAAGAAAGAACCGGGAAATTCTGCAGCTCGTTGGGGCCATTGTCTGCATCGGTCGTATCGTTAGGAGTCACACCGTCGGCCGCCAGATCGATCCCCAGGCCC
>JAPLOC010001326.1:5629-17351 GCA_026692825.1 Planctomycetota bacterium
TGCCGCGGATGGTGTTGCCGACCGACGCGCCGGTGATCGACACGCCGTTCACACCGTTGAGCGCGATCGTATTTCTCAACGCGGGTGTACTTCCTCCAATGACGCTGTGGAGAACCTGATCACCCAGGACAATGCCTGTCTCCCCGTTGGCAAGTCCCGCAGTTCCCGACACTGTGGTCCCGATGCGGTTTCCGACAATAACGCTCTGATCGGCGCGAGTCAGAACGACACCGCTGGTGGTGTTTCCCGAGATGACATTATTGGCAATGTGGAGTCCCGTCACGTTGGTGGCGGAAAGCCCTGTCTGATTCGCTTGAGCGCCCGTGCCGAATGGATTCAACCCCAGCCAGTTCTGCTCTACCGTAACCCCCGTCAGCGGAGAACCGAGCAGATCCCCGTTGATCTCCAGCCCGGGGCCGCTGAAGTTCCCGATATCCAGACCTCGAATGACGGTCCCGGAAGCGCCGACCGACAGCCCGGCCACATTTCCCGCACCCGCCGAACCGCCATCGATTTCGATCACGGGTGACCCCGCATAGCCCGGCTGGGTCGTTCCGTCGAGAGTCACACTGTTGGTAATCACCGGCAGCGCCGACTGGGGGGAAATCATATGCGTCCCGCCGCCGGGAATATGGAAACTGATGGTGTGTGAACCCGGGCTCGCATCCGCGTCGAGAATTGCCTGGCGCAGTGAACCGGTTCCACCGTCAGCGGTATTGGAGACGATATAAAGACGATCGGTGAGTGTGACGTCGTTGCCATCGCCCCCTTGGTAGCTGATCTGGAGCAGCCGGGTGCCAACCACGAGACAATCCCCCTCGCCCAAACCGGCAAACGTGCCGCTCACCGGATTGGTGCCGTCGTTCCGGATGATGGTGAACGACTGCCCCTCGCTGGAGTTGAATCCGCTGACGTACAGCGTGCCGGCAAGTGCCACATCTCCGCCAACAACAAGCTGGTCGTATTCTGTCCCGGGAGTTGTCCCCTCCAGTTCAATGGTCAACTGCCCGCCACGGGTCTGGGAATAATTCCCGGTCACTGTAATGACACCGGGTGAGAATCCTGGGCCGACGATGCCGTCGTTCACAAACGCCCCGGTCACCAGCCCGCTGCCCGAGAGGAGCCCCCCTCCATTGAGATGAAGCGGATCCGAGTCGACCAAAATTGAACCGCCGATAAGCTGGGTAACGCCCGCCAGAATATAATCGGAGGTGCTGATTTCGAATTGACCCGACCGCAGCTCGAGCGTGCCCAGATTGAAGAACGTGTTCGACACCTGACAGGGGTTTTCATCGCCGACTCCAATCGTCATCAGGCCATAGTTGTAAAACGTACACTCTGAAAGGAAGAGTCCCTCGACCGTGAAATCTCCGGATGAGGTGACGATTACGGTTCCCTCTTTACAGTACGTGATCCCCGAAACATCGTATGTTCCATAGATCACGATGTTGTTGGTGCCGGTGGCGTATCCGAGCTGAAGATACACATCCCCCGCTCCGGAAACTTCGGACTCCTCATTGAGACTGAACTCGCCGTCCAGTTCGAGCGTCGCTCCACCTTCCACCTCAATGGATCCGGTGACAACACCGCCAGCGACCGAGCTGAACATGCCCGTCTGAACGCCGATCAGTCCGCCGTTGAAGAGCGAAATGTAAGACTCCAACCCGGACTCCGCGCCGGCATCGATCGTCAGAACGCCCCAATTGGTGAATTCCGAAAAGGACGAATCAACGGACCGGAAACTCACCGTGCAGGGAGTGGAATCCGAAAGAACCGTCAGCGTTCCATCGTTGACCAGATGTCCGTGATTTTCAAACTGCACCTCTGCGCTCGTGACCAAGTCTTCGAGACTGATTACCCCAGTCCCCTCATTTTTTACGGTTTTCTGGTCGAGAGTCCAGATGTTGTCCTGCAATCCCGGCTCATTGCTGAGGATGAAATTGGGGACGGTCTCTGGATTGTCTTCCACGAGGACGGTTCCGCTGCCGCGCAGTGTCCCGGTGAGCCACACGAATTGACTGGTGACGTCAATCGGACCATCCTGGTCGAGTTCACCCCCCAGAATCTCCAGGTAGGGAACCGACAGCGGGTGGTCATGGAAATTCGCGAGTCCCCCCGATTCGATGACGAGTGAATTGCCGACCGACACCGTCTTGTCGGAACTCAAGAAATCGGCGATGCCGTTTTCGCGAACCGTGGTACTCGCGGTGATCGCATACGTGCCCGCGACGGTGTGATACCCTGTGTCAAAGTCGACTTCGCCAGCGCCCGAGAGAGTGGACGTGCTGGTCAGGTTTTGTGAGCCCATCAGCACGAGCGCCGCACCGGCGCCTATTGTCATCGTGCCGGCGATAGTTCCACTGCTTTCGCACGTCGCCGTCCCGCCAGCGACAACCAGACTCCCCCCGACAGCGACGTTGAGTCCTCCAATGAACCCCCCACCTGCCTCGAGTCGCAACGACGTATCGACAATTTCGATGGGGCTGTTGGACAGCAGGCTGTGAACATCGGCGGAGTTGCCGGCGATTTGAATCGCTGACGCGCCGACCACGCCAATCGTCACGTCGTCCGTGGCTCCCGGAGTGGCGTTCGTATCCCAGTTCGCGGCGGTGTTCCACTGGAGATCCCACCCCGCTCCCGTCCAGTTTACCGCGGACAGCAGCACCCGGCTCTCCAGCACCTGCACCATGGAAGCGACGGCCCCCCGGCGCGAAACGCTCAGTTTGCGGGTCTGACGAGTGGAACGGAACAGGTGACTTCGAACTCCACTCAGCCAGGACGACAGTCGCATGTCGCAAACTCCGCGGGATCAAGGAGGCATCTCAACAGGGATCTGGAAATGGTCGGACCACAGTGACCGACCATCCAGCGCACTCCCAAGGCACGACAGGCTGTGCGAACCGGACGCGATTCTGGTTGAAAATGCGAAAATTCGGCGCCTTTGATTGTTTTTTTCTCGGATTACCCTTCAAAATAACTTCCCGCGTCCGGTGGGGCGTGGAATAGTGCCTGAGGGAAGGGTTCGAAGTGGCGTGGTCGATACAGAGTGAAGAGTCATTTGGTCGTCGTCTGGAGAGCGCCCGATTCGGCGATGGGACTGCGCTGGGGCGGGTTCTGGAGGATTGTCGCAACTACCTCCTGCTAACCGCCAATCAGGAACTCGACTCGGACCTTCAGGCCAAAGTCGCTCCCTCAGACGTCGTTCAAAAAACATTCCTGGAAGCGTGCCGTGATTTTGACCAGTTTCGAGGTACGAGCGAGCGGGAAGTGCTGGCGTGGCTGCGGGGAATTCTGCTCAATAACCTCGCGAACGTCCGGCGGGATTACCGCGATGCCGCGAAACGTCAGGTGGCTCTCGAACGCCCCTGGAATTCCGAGGTCACACAGATTCCACACGATGTACCCACGCCGGGGACCGCCCTGGTTGGTCTCGAACGGCGGGAACTGGTCATGAACGCGATCCAGCAATTGCCGGAAAACTACCGACAGGTTCTGCTGTTGCGGCAGCAGGAGGGCCTCACTTTCCCGGAAATCGGCGAGAGACTGGGGCGATCTTCCGAGAGCGCCCGCAAGATTTGGGCGCGTGCGGTGGAGCAGCTAAAAGAAATCCTGAAATCAGTGACCGTTCGCGATGGCACACGATGATTGACGATCGATTCGACGAGATACTGGCTGATTATGACGAGCAACTTGCCCAGGGGCTGGCTCCCAAAGTCTCTGAGATACCCGTCAATCCCGAGCTGGAACGCCGTCTGATTGAGGCGGCCGCCTGCTTGGATTTGCTGGAATCGACCTTCCCGCGGCAAGGTGACGCCACACTGGATGACCGGTTGGAGGCACAAGCGTTCGCGACCTTGTTTCCCCAGCCCGCAACATTGGGACGGTTTGTGATTCGGCGGGAGTTGGGGCGCGGGGGGCACGGCGTGGTGTTTTTGGCGTTTGACCCAATCCTCAAGAGGGAAGTGGCACTCAAGGTTCCCCGGGCCGAAATGCTCCCCAGTCCCGAGATGCGCTCTCGTTTCCGTCGAGAAGCGGAAGCGGCGGCGCGACTCGATCATCCGCATCTCATTCCCGTTCACGAGGCAGGAGAAATCGGGCCGATCTGTTACCTCGTCAGCGCGTATTGTCCTGGCCCGACCCTGGCCACCTGGTTGCGCGGGCAGGGCCGTCCGGTCGATCCTGTCACAGTGGCGCGACTCGTCGCGCCGCTGGCCGACGCGGTCGATTCCATGCATCGAAATGGAATCCTCCATCGCGATCTGAAGCCGGGAAATGTCATTCTGCAACCGCGAAACGACTTTCCTGACATCCGTACGGACGACGCGTCGCACTTCGCTTCTGTTGACTCGTTCGTGCCGCGGATCACCGATTTTGGATTGGCCCATCTCGCTGAAAACCCTGAGTTCCAGACTCGCACCGGCTCGATCGTGGGAACTCCCGGCTATATGGCTCCCGAACAGGCCCTCGGGGAACGGAGTCGCATTGGACCGGCCACCGATGTTTACAGTCTCGGGGTGTTGCTCTACGAGTTGCTGACCGGTCGGCTGCCCTTTCTGGGAGCGACCGAACTTGACACCTTGCGCCAGGTCAAAGACGACGACCCCACACCGATTCGACGGTTGCGGCGGGATGTTTCGCGTGATCTGGAAACGGTGTCGATGAAGTGTCTGGAGAAAGATCCGGTCCGACGCTATGCGACCGCGCGGGAACTCGCCGACGATCTTCGCCGGGTGATCGCTGGCGAACCCATTCGGGCGCGGCCGGTGGGAATGGTCGGGCGTTTCTCCCGGTGGTGTCGACGCCGTCCGGTCGCCGCACTCCTGGTGCTGACAACGACCACGGCGCTGTTATCTCTGCTGGGGATGACACTGGTTCGACAGTGGGAATTGACGAACCACGCCGCCAGTCTCGAGCACCTCAACACGCAGCTTTCCGTGACCGCGCGTGAGGCGCGGGAGCAACGACATCTTGCGGAAGTCCGCGCCCGACAGGTCAGCGAAGGTCTGTATGCGATTCAGATCTCTCAGGCGGCGCAGGCCATCCGCGAAGGAGACCTCCCGGAAGCGGTCTCGCTGTTGGCCGGCTGGCGACCGGGGCCGCGCGAACCGGATCTTCGCGGGTTTGAGTTTGCATACCTTGAGCGACAGATTCAGGGGGCTGGTCGACAACTGTTTTCGACCCCTGAGTCCCTTTACCACCTCGTCCGTTCACCCGACGGAAAAACGATCGCGACCGGTGGCAAGGACGCCATCGTGTGGCTGCTGGAGGAAAAGAGCGGCAAAGTCGTCGGGGAGATCGTAACCCATCAGATCGAGGTCAATGGGATCGCGTTTTCCGAGGATGGCAGCGAACTGGTCACCACCGGTGACGATGGGACGGTTCGGTTCTGGAACCTGCCTGACGGAACCGAGCGTCTCTCTGTCCCGGCCCACCCAGGAAAAGCGTATCAAGTGGTCTATCTTCCGGACGGCGAAAACATGGCGGTCTGCGGCAACGATCCTTTGATACGGGTGATTCGGGTGTCGACGGGCGAGCTTCAATACACACTTGCGGGACATACCGACCAGGTTCAGTCACTGACACTCGATCCCGCGGGAGTCACCTTGCTGTCGACCAGCAGCGACCAGACCACGCGACTCTGGAATCTGGAGCATCGGGTCTGCCGAAGTGTCGCGCGATCCAACCAGCGGACCGGACCCGTCGCGGTACTGGAGAAGCAGCCAACATTTCTGGTGGGGACTGACGCCGGTACCGTGGAACACCGTGATCTCAAGGATGGACGCGAACTTGGTGCGGTCGCGCATCTTGATCACGTGAGATCATTGATTCCGAATCGGCAGGGAACGCTGGTTGCCGCGGGGGACAGTCGTGGGGGGATCCGGTTATGGCGACTGCTCGCCGGAGGGGATTTTGAACCGCAACCGGCGGCGAGCTGGCACGCACATGACCAGGGGGTCAATTCGCTGCTCTGGTCAAACGATGGCGAATCACTGCTGTCGGCGGGCGATGACGGGAAGCTGGCGGAATGGAATCTGGCGATGGCATTGGAACCTCAAGCAAGCATCTTCGCGGTGACACCGGCACCCAGAGCGCAAATGATCCCGAATACCGATTGGCTGGTGACGACGGGCCTCCCCCTGACGATCTGGAATTGGCGGACCGGCGCGATGGTTCAGACGATTTCTGACGGATTCCACCATCGTGTCGCGGTCTCCTCCGATGGTCGGACCCTCGCCACCACAGCCGATCACGGTACATTGCGCGTCTATCGCCGGCTGAATCCGACGGGAAACGATCCATTTGAACTCGCCGCGGAATGGATTAGTGGTGGAGAATTGACGCGCGTGGATATCTCACTCGATTCCACTTCGATTGCGGTCGCCCGCTGGCTGGAGGGGCAGGGGGGGGGCAAACCGGAACATGCGATTTGGATCGTGGCACTTCCCGATCTGGGTCAAAAGGAACGCATCCCTGTCGATTCGGCGAGCCAGATGGCGTTCGCCCCGGACGGTGATCGATTGGTATTGCGCACACGCGACGGTCTGGCGATGTGGAGTCGCCGCCAGCAACGGGTTTTGTGGAATGTCGCGCAGGCCGACGCGGAGTCACTCACATTCAGCGACTACGGGAACCTGTTGTTTTCGCGATTCGACGCGCGCGGGGTGATTATCCGCGAGGCGAACACCGGTGATCCGGTCTCGCGGTTGGGAACCAGCCGAAACCCACTCGACTCTCTGGTCGTCTCCACCGATGGAAGAACTCTCGCGACCGCCAGCGAATCCGGAGAAATCCGCCTGATCCACATCCCCACGGGACGCCCTTTGTACGATCTGCCGAATCCGGGCGGACGGGCATCAGTCGTTGGCTTTTCGTCCGACGGAAAGTCGCTGGTCTGCCTGGTGCAGGTGAAGTCTGATCCAAAACAGTATCAGATCGTGGTCTTTCACGGGGCGGATCCCTCACCAGGCGCGGGAAAAACGCTCACCCCGGCGAGAGATTGACCCTCAGCGTGTTCCGAGTCACCGAGAGAATCGCGGGCCATAATCCCGGCGAGCGAGACAACAACAAAGGAAGCCACTGGTGGCGGCGATCCTACGATTCCCAGTGGGGGAAATCTTGCTCCGTCATTCGAACCCGTCGGCCATAGCGGTTGTTACCGTGATAGCCGTCGTGGCTTCGACTCTCCGCCGCGATTCCCGACCACGATCACAAGCAGCGACGAACGGCCAAAGGTGACCTGGGCGACGATCGCCCGTATTCGTTCGCCCGCAGACTTCGTCAATCTCTACTCTTCGTCTTCCACAACCACATCCGCTTCGCCAGGATACGTCAGCTCGTTGCGAATCGACGTGATCGACGGATCGAGCGCCGCCATCCGACCGAGCAGACGCTTGGTCGCAACGTCTTTCACTTCCCCCCGCAGGACAACGGTGTCTCCCTCGGTCGCCATCGCGATTCCCTGAAATTCTTTTCGGGTCGACAACTTGTCGATGCGTAGCGCGAGCTTGGTATGGGCGAGTTCGACGCGGGGAGCGGGATGGTCGAAACCGACCTTTAGCGACGGCTTGATTTGCCGCAGGTTTTGCTGCGTGTCGTTCGCGTTGAAATTCTGCCCTTGGCCGTTTTGGCCCTGGTTGTTGCGATTGCGATTCTGCTGGTTGCGGTTCTGGCCGAACTGCCCCTGCTGGCCAAATTGGCCCTGTTGACCGAATTGCCCCTGCTGGCCATTGCGGTTGTTGGCACCGTTTCGCCCATTGGCGGTGGTTCGGCCGTTGGCCCCCTGGGCTTGGCCCGCGTTCCGCATACCAACGAAGCCATTCGCCTGGGGGTTGAGTCCAGGTCCCGTACCCGCGGCACCGTTCTGCAATCCCGAAGCGGCTAGCCCCCCATTCCCCATCTGACCTCCGGACCCACCCGCCCCCCCGGAACTGGGAGTCGACGCCGTGCTGCGACCGTTGGATCCATTCGTGGGGCTGTTCGCGCCGAACATGCCCGAGGACTGACCCTGCCCCTGAGCTTGCGCCGCCGTCGCGAACACCGCGCCGCCGACAAAAGTCAGAACACAGCACAACAAAAACCGAGGCTTGAAGTTTGGCATCGCGCACCCGTGGGAACTGCGGTCAATTTTCCGCGTTGAGGGTATTCTACTCCCCCAGGAAGTCACTGGTAAGTCTCGTAAGTGATCAAAGGATCACACTATTCGACGCCGAAGTCGGAATCGGCTTCCTCCTCTTCCAGTTCCGAAGCATCGGCCAACACCGCCGCTTGAACCGCACGCTCCGTTCGTCGGCGGGTACTCGCTCCCCGGACGAAACGTGTGGCCGGGGGCGACCTGTCGATGGCCGCGTCGTCATCCGCGTCGTCGAGTTCATCGGCATCCTCTTCGAAATTCGCCTGAACGACGCGCCGGCCGCGACTCGTGCGGGCCAATTTTGGCATTTCCGTCTCCTCGTCGCCGGGAACCGAAAACGCTTCCCCTCGGGCACGCATTTCACGCACAATCCGGTCGCGTTCGGAATCATCCAGTGGGGAGCCGACCGGCCGGCGCTTCGGGTGTTGCATCGCGGACAAGTCAATGGACTCCAACCGTTTGGCCAGCGTCGCGGAGACGTTGTCCTTGGCCCCCTTCCGGTGGGCAGACTTTCCGAAGGGACGAACTTGGGCGTCATCGAGTTCCACAACGTCGCTATCGTCCTCGTTCTCAAAATCAGCCGAGTCAACCGTTTCGCCTTTCAACCCTCCCCGCGTGGCGGCCGCTTCAGACTTGGTCTTCCGGCCAGGCAGGCCGATGTAGGCCATTTCCGAATGGATTGGCAAACCCCTTTCCGGAATGTACTTGACCCGCAAACCGCATTGCGCTTTATGGTATCCCGCTCGCGTGTAGGGAACGAAGACGGAATAGACTTGTCCCAACTTCCCCTGTTCTCCCAGCAGCGTCCAGTGTTCGGCTTTGTATTGGAATTGGTGCAACGGTTTGATCTGTTCCTCGTCGGTCCCCTGATCGTCAAACAAGTAGAACCAGACTTCGCCGTTCACCTTGGCGGCGACGGCGCTGTTCGCGGTGAAGAAGTAGATCTGACCCAGAAATCCGCGCGTGGTCTTGCCGTCGATTCCAGGCCCTTCGCCCGGTTGCCAGATCGGCAGAATCTGAACAACGGGGTTCTTGTCCCCGGAGGCGGGAACTTTGTCTTTTCCCAGCTTGAGACTCTCCAGCGAAGTGCAACCGGCGTTGCCAGCGACGATGCCGACAAGTCCCGCCAGCAGCAGTACCAGGCGAGTCATCGGAAGTTTCCAGAGGGTTCTCATCGCACGTCATCCTGACGGTGTTGGAACGGAACGAACGAAACGCGACTGCGACGGGGTCGACGCCATGCCACCATCCGATGGCACGGGGTCAGTATTTCAACGGTACCGGACGCCTACCGAACCACTCGGCGGGCCTTCGATTTCGGCACGACGTCTTCAATCTCATCGTCCGAAGCCACGACCTTCAGTCGCTTGGGTGACTTGGCGACCGGAGCGATCTGGTAGTCGGCGAATTCTTCGAAGTCTTCGGGAGAGTCCTCAGGGGCTTCCGCCAGGGTGACCTTGGTTTCAAACTTCGGCTTCAGACTGCTCCCGCCGCGCTTCGCACCCGGCCGGGGTCGTGGTGCCTTGATCTCATGGTCGTTGATCAGGTCGTCTGGTTCGGGCGGGGGAGGAATCATGGGGGGCCCCCGTCGCGAAGGCTGCGACGATTTCGAGGGTTGGTAAGATCCCGGGGCCGGCGGCATTTGGTAGTTCGATCCCCCCGTTGACATTCCCGTCGAGGTGGGGAAGCCGGTGAATTCTTCGGGAACACCGAACAGCGGTCCATGCATCGATTCGGCTTCACACTCGATGAAGTTGATCCGCTGGGTTTCGATCTCCTTGACCATCTCGGCTTCCTCTTCATTCCGGATGATGCGGGGAGTCAGGAAGATCAGCAGTTCGGTCCGGCGGGTCGACTTGATGTCCTGGCGAAAGAGCTGTCCCAGGAACGGGATGTCTCCCAGCAGGGGAACTTTGCGTTCTTCGTTCGTGTTGGTGCTGGTGATCATACCCCCCAGGACGATCGTCTGGCCGGTCCGCACGATGACCGACGTCTGAGCGTTGGTCGTGTCGATGATCGGCGACGTGACCGTACTGCCGTTGGGGTTCGTGAACAGCGGAATCCCCTTCGGATTTAAGGCGTCTTTACGGGCGGCGACTTCCATCACCACCATTCCCTCGGGACTGATGCGGGGAATCACTTCCAGAATGATGCCGACGTTACGGGGCTGCACGAGCGGCGTCGCGTTACCGGTCTGCTGGTTGATCGTGAAGCTGTTCACGCGGGGAACTTCCTGCCCCACTTGAATTGTGGCGAGCTGGTTGTCGAGCGCCTGAATTTGCGGTCGGCTGAGAACGTCGATCCGGCGACGCACCGCCAAAGCCCGCAACAGAACGTTGACACTTTCCGAGCCGGCGGCCAACACGAGACCGCCATAGCCCAAGTCACTGTTGACGCGGCCTACTCCAAGGCTTGTCAGCCCCTGCGAGGCGAGCCGCGAGGCGTTGATCGTGGGAGAGGTATTGTTCCCCAGCGGCTGGTTGTTGAAGTTGTAGCCGGGGGTCGAACTTTGCGACACAATCGTCTGCGTTGTGGTTGCGACACCGTTCGGCGAAGTGTTCGTGATCGGCACCTGGACGAGTTCGGTGATCGCACTGCGGTTGAACAGGAGCTTATCCTGCAAACCGAGTTCCACACCCCATTCGTCATTGCTCGACAGTTCCACCTCCACCAGCAGGGCCTGAATGACCACCTGTTTGGGAACCTGGTCCAGTTCCTGCACCATCTGAATGATGTCGTTGAAGTACCGTGGCGTGGCGCTGATCAGCAGCTTGTTGCCGACCGGTTCGGGAACCACGACCACTTCGCGGTCGAACTGGTCAAACGCACTGGTGAGGGCGGGATCCTGTTGGTCGATTTGCCGACGCGAGTTCAGGAACTGCTGAATCGCGTTCGCGACGTCGGCCGCCGGGCTGTTCCGCAAGGCGTAAACGCGGTTCTGGCGCTGACGGACGTCGCTGGCATCGAGTGACAACAGCACGGCATGCACGACTTGCAGCGCCTCGGCGCCACCGATCGCGATGATGCTGTTGGTGCGGGTGTCGACCGAGAACTTGAGAGGAATCAGCGTGCTGCTGGGGTCGTCGGTGCCGGCGAGCAGCAGCCCGCCACCCAACGCCTGGTTTCCCCCCTGGCGTTGACGCTGAGTCTGGTTTGAGAACAAGCCTTCGAGCAGGGAGACCATGCCCGAGGCGTCGGCGTTCGACAGGGGGAACACCTTGATCTCGGCGACCGCTCCCGAGGGCTTGTCGAGCCGTTTGATCAACGATTCGATCAGAGGAATGCTCTCGGGCGGGGCGGTGACAACGATACTGTTGGTTCGAGCGTCGGGGCTGATGCGGATATCGGACACGAGTCCCGAGCGCATCGCCCGTTCCTTTTTGCCGGCCGCGTCCACGAACTCAAGAATCGCGCTCTTCACATCCCGCAGATCTTCGTTCTGGATCTGCTGGTTGGCACCGCCGGCACCGCCGCCACCGAATTGTCCACCGCCCCCTTGCCCTTGCTGGGTCTGGTTGACGCGGGCTGGCGACAACACGCTCAGCAGCGCCTGCTGCATGGTCGTCGCGAGGTCATCGGCGGTCGCGTTTT
>JAPLOC010001327.1:0-2203 GCA_026692825.1 Planctomycetota bacterium
CCCCCCACGGGGATCTTTTTTCGAACCCAAACTCCCACATCCGTATCCGTCGTCGACCGGAGAATCTGCGACGTCTGATCCAACCGCATCTTCCACAAAAAACAGACGGCTGGAATCCAGGCTCGCGAATCCTCCCAAGGCTCAAATTGGTCGGGTTCTTCGACTATCACGGCCCGTCCCAGTCCCGGACGCGCGAGCCGAACTCCGTTGGGTGAGTCGTCCAACACCTGCAATTTCCGGTCGACGTCCAAACCATAGGCGGGACGATCGCGCGACGCGGCAGCCAGGGCATTCAGGAATTGGATGTGCCGCTCCTCCAGTCCCCGGACCGGGGGAACAACACACACGCTGCCTCCCGCCCGAACCCACTCCACCACCGCCGCCAGATGTTGATCTCGCAAATCCAAAAGATTGTCCTTATGGATCAACACCAGATCGACGCCGCAAAGTGCGATCGAGCTGGTCGGCAGATCGTCGGGACTGACGGACGAAGGATTCGTCACCAGGTTGACCCGCTGAGCGTTCTGATTTTCGGGTGAGAAGCGGTGAAGCGCCAGCGAATCGAGCAATTCCAGTTGCGATCGAACCACAATCCGGTCTTTGCTTTGGACACTGATGATCGTCGAATTCCGCCGTGATTCGACCGGAATCACGATATCGTGTTCCCCCAGATCATAGACCCGGTTGCCGGTCTTGAATTCCGCCCGGGCCCGAACCGCGAGATCCAGTTGATCGACACGCACTTCGGGAATCAACATCCGGAACCGGGTCTCGCCATTCGTCAAGGCCAAGTCCGGGACTCGAAGAGTATGCGTCTGGCGATCCGAAATCAGGATCCGGAGTTGCAATTCGCCACGAATCAGCTCCAGGTCAGTACTCTTGAGAGTGATCGTGACAGGAAGCGGTGCCTGCGAGCGCGCCCGGGTGGCGAGCGGTGTCATCAGCATTTTGAGAGGGCCATTTTTGATCCCCTGCCCGAAACTGAGATTCGCCAGCAACAGGGTGACGATCACCGCTCCCAGCAGCGCCCCTCGCCATTTCGCGATTCGTTCACACACGGCGTTTTGCTTCATGGATTCGTCTTGGGGTGGGCGACAACCATCAATTTGCCGAATTCACCCGCATCTTGGGGGCTGTCGATTTTGTCGCGACGTCGCTCCGGTTGTGGTTCCCGCGAAGCGGAACCACAATCGGTTTTGGCAAACACGCGACCGGATCGCTTAAGTCGACAGCCCTTTTGCGCGAGATCTATCGGATAGTTTCCGGCACGGGTCGCTCCCTGTCAATCCGCTGATGTTCCACCGCAACCCGTTTTTTCATACATTGCCGGCTTGGGGCTGACACTTCGTCGATCGTACTTCGTTCAGGAAACTTCATGTCGCAGCGTGTGCGGATTGCCATCATCGGGGCCGGTGCGGTCGCCGACTACCACCATGTTCCCGGAATTCACCTCGACCCGCGGGCCGAGCTGGTCGCCGCCTGCGACCCCAACGAGGCGCTGCTGGCGAAGCGGCGTGGCGACTGGAATATCTCGAAAACCACCACCGATTACCGGGCGATCGCCGCTGACCCCGAAATTGACGCGGTCATCATCTGCACGCCCAACGATACGCACCATCCCATCACCCTCGCCTGCCTCGCGGGAGGCAAACACGTGATGTGCGAAAAGCCGCTGGGACTCAATTTTCAGGAGTCGCAGGAGATGTTCCGCGCGGCCAAAGATCGCGGTCTGCGGCACATGACGGCGTTCACGTACCGCTTCGCTCCCTCAATGCGTTACCTGCGGCACCTGCTTTACGCAGGGAGCCTGGGAACCCCCCGCCACTTCCGCAGCCAGCGGTTTCTCGATTGGCCGGAGACCAGTTGGGGGTGGCGACAATCGAAGAAACTCGCCGGTGCTGGCGATCTGTTTGATATGACGATCCATCGCATTGACTACGCCCAGGATCTGATGGGACGGATGGTTTCGATCACCGGGGCCGTCGCGCAATTCGCTCCCCGCAATGTCACTCCGCAGGGAGATCCCTGTTCCCCGTCCGAGGTCGATGACTGGTCCGCGCTGATCTGCCTGTTCGATCGGGGGGGCGTGGGGGTTCTCGAAGGGACCACGCTCGCCAAGGGTTATCATTACGACGGATTCGGACACGACTGGGCCGAAGTCAACGGGAGTGAAGCGACCGCCGTCTACCAGTTGAAAGAGCCG
>JAPLOC010001327.1:2213-5156 GCA_026692825.1 Planctomycetota bacterium
GCCGAACACGATTCTGCTGGGAAAACATGGCCAGTCGCTGCAAAAAGTCGACGTGCCGCGCGAGTTTCTGGTCGCCCCCGGCAGCCCGCGTGATCCCGCCAACGGCGTTCCCAGCACCGTCTTTCGTTACGATCTGGCGTGGGAATTCGTGTCGGGGATCGTGGAAGGACGCGACTGCGTTCCGGGCTTCGATCACGGGGCCTCCGCGCAGGCGGTCGCCGACGGTGTGCTGGAGTCGTTCGAAAAGCGAACCTGGGTGCAGATTCCTGGCGCGCTGTAAATACAGCCAATCGGGCAAAAACAAGATGCTTGCGCCGAGTCGCGCCGGTCAGGAAGCGGTTGTCTGTTTCCGCTTTCTGATGGGCGCGGCTCGGTCACCTTGTCATACACTGCCCGTTCTCTTCAATTCCCGTCACCCCATCTTCACTGGAATTCCTCGATGACATCCGACGATCTCAAAGCCCAGCAAGCACCACTCAAAGCGAAATACCGCGAAGATCCCACCAGTGCCGTGCTGACCATGCGGGTGACGGGAAAGCTCAATCCTGAGCGGGTCTGTTGTGAAATCGAGACCTGGGGGAAGCGCGTCGACGCGGGGCTCCATCCGGCGGCGTCCGGAGATATGTTGCTGGAAGCGCTCGCGGGTTGTGCGGGGGTCACGCTTCTGGCCGTCGCCACCGCGATGTCTCTCCCCGTGCGGGGGGGCACAATTGTTGTCGAAGGAGACGTGGATTTTCGCGGCACCTTGGGAATCAGCAAAGAGGTACCGGTCGGATTCCTCGCGATCCGCACGAAATTCTCACTCGACGCCGAACTCACTGCGGAGCAGTCACAATCGCTGAAAAAACTGTGCGAACGCTACTGCGTGGTGGCCCAATCGCTGCGCGCCCCCATCGACGTATCGATCGAATGCGTCCCCCAGGCGAGCGGGGCGGCGTAAGCCCCCTGTAGCGAACATCAAACATGGAAAATTCCCAAACTTGAATTGGGGCGTCGCAGCACTTGTCGTGCCAGTTCCTGACTGCGGAGGCCGCAGTCGTGTTGCCCGAAAACAACTATACAACCAAATATCAGTCGCACTGCGGGCCGTCCCGGGTGGTAGTATGGGTTGTTTGTCGTGTTTTTGGTAAAATGGTGAGAGTTTGACCCCGTTCGGGAAATTCCGAAAGAAAATCCAATTTTTTTCCTTGACCACACTTGCACGTTTTGATTTGATCATTAAAATAGCATTCGTGTTAACCAGATTGAACAAAACGTCAAGCAGAGGCGACTTGTTCGTAAACTAAAAGTCTCGTTTCCGGGATTTTGGTTTGGTCTGGGGCACAAAAAGTGCGACCGAGTTCGAAGGCTAATGGATTGGTCCTTAATAACGGGATCCGACCGCAGCACGGGACGTGCGGGGTCGTGGTGAGTGTGGGGTCGCGACAACCCCACGGCCTGAGGAAGAATTTCTTCGGGTCGCCATCTTGCTGAGCCATCCAGCCGCCTCGTGCGCCTGGGCATTCTAGTTCGTGCGTTCCCATCGCGATTGGTGGGAATCTCCCGACATCTCGCGCCGATTCGTTCGTGTTCCATTCGAACGATCTTTCGCGCTGTGGTGGCTGGCAGTCGTGGCGTCGCCCCGACGTGGGGCGTTGTGTGTCTGGTTGGCAGAGGTTGCGACGTGCGACCGGCTGGGCTGGGCCGAGCTGACGATTTGCTATTCGGTTTCGTGTTGTGTTCCACCGCGCGCCGCTGGTGGTCAAGCTGGAGGTCATCGCCGATAGTCGATTTTCGACCGGTGGATGTCCCGAAAACATTCACACCCAAAATACACCCGCGGTCCTTCGTCGTAGTGAGTGGTCGTTTGCCACCTTGCCTCGGGGATCTCGCGATGGTTTGAGTCTGCTGCCGGATGGGCGGTCCTTTCAAGGACAATGTCGCTGCCCGACGAGGGCCGCCCATCCGTTCTCTATACGACGCGCACCTGTGTGTTCGCGTCCCCCGCGTGTGCTTCTCTCCCGCCCCCGTTGCGCCCCCGCCCGCGTTCCTCCCTCGGAGTCCCACGCATGTCCCGCCTCCGTCTCTCTGCGCGCCCGGGATGATGGCCCTGATGATGTACGGCGGGAAGCTGGCGCTGCTGTTCCTCGGGCAATCGGCATCGATCTGACCGGCGGAATGACCGCGGGCCACGAAGCTCAAGCCCCATAGTTCGGCTTTGTTCCCGGCACAACAGTCACTCGTGACTGTTCGCCGGCGTTGTTTGTTCGTTGTTGCGTTCTCTCGTCAACCGTACCAGGAGTTGTGTCATGTCGAAGTTCATCGCTGCCGCCCGTCGTCTCGTTGTCCGTGAAGAAGGTGCCACCATGGTCGAATACGGCCTGATGGTCGCGCTCATCGCCGTCGTCTGTGTGACCGCGGTCACGCTCGTCGGCACCAACCTCAGGACGACGTTCAACGCCATCGCCGGTTCGATCTAAGTCGCATCGTTTTGGCTGCTTCTCGCCTTCTGTTTCACGCGTCACATTACCCAGGAGTTGTGTCATGTCGAAGTTCATCGCCGCTGCCCGTCGTCTCGTTGTCCGTGAAGAAGGGGCCACCATGGTCGAATACGGCCTGATGGTCGCCCTCATCGCCGTCGTCTGTGTGACCGCCGTCACGCTCGTCGGCACCAACCTCCGGACGATGTTCACCAGCATCGCCGGCTCGATCTAGTTCGCTTGCGTTGTGTTCCTTCGCTGTCTTACCCACCCGAGTCTTCCCACCCAATTGGAGTCGCTCCCATGTCGAAGTTCATCGCCGCCGCCCGTCGTCTCGTTGTCCGTGAAGAAGGTGCCACCATGGTCGAATACGGCCTGATGGTCGCCCTCATCGCTGTCGTCTGTGTGACCGCCGTCACGCTCGTCGGCACCAACCTCCGGACGATGTTCACCAGCATCGCCGGCTCGATCTAGTTCGCTTGCG
>JAPLOC010001328.1:0-2185 GCA_026692825.1 Planctomycetota bacterium
TTTCAACCCGTTGCAAGGGGCCTCCGGGGCCAGTTTCCTGAGGCAGACTGAGGCCGACTGGGTGAACAGTCTCGTTGCCAACAAGGGGAAGAAAAAAGTCGTTCTGCTGTCTCACCATCCCCTGTTTTCGGCGTACGAAGCGATCGGCGGTGATTCATTTAACCAGACTTTGTTGACCCAGTTACGCGACTCGATTTCCAAGGTGACTGCTTGGTTTTGGGGGCATGAACATCGCCTCGGGGTTTATGAGGCGCACAAGAGTCTGGCACGAGGACGCTGCCTGGGTCACGCGGCGGTCCCCGTATTTGCCGACGCCAACGGGGACGATTCCCCCCAGTTCCCGGCCGTTCCCGTTGTGAAAGTCAACGGGAAGCCACTCGACATGGGGGTTGACAACGGATTTTTCAAGCACGGTTTCGCGATCATGTCACTGAACGGTCCGAATTCGACAGTCGATTATTACCGTCAGGGTGAGTCGGCTCCGTTTTGGACGGAGAGCTTCTAACGCGAATTCTTCTCGAGCGCTGACGCTTGATTGTTGTCGCGTCGAATGTTCAAGGGTCAAGGATCTTCGGCCGAAACCGTTGGTCACTGTCGAAACGCCGGTTGCATCAGGCGACCGGCTTTCACAATTCCCCCCTGCATGACCGCGATGAACCTCTTTCGATCTTCGAGAATCGAGATGTCGGCGATCGGGTCGCCATCGACCACCAGCACGTCGGCCAGCTTTCCGGGTTCGAGGGTGCCGAGTTCGTGCTGTCGACCGAGAATCTCGGCCCCCGTGCGCGTGGCGCACTTCAGCACTTCGAGCGGCTTCAACCCGACGTAATTCACGAAAAACGTCAGTTCCTTCGCGTAGTCGCCGTGCGGATTCCAGGCGAACCCGTAGTCGCCACCCATTCCCAGACGCCCTCCGGCGGCCAGAATCTTGCGGCAACTCTCGGCTCCCCCCTCCAGCGTTTCCTTGTGGCCGTCGATCACCCGCTGGCCCAAGCCGATTTCCGCCCCCCGCTCGACACTGGCGAGTTCGAAATAGAGTCCCGGCACCACAGGCACATCCCGTTCCAGCAGCAGGTCGAGCGCCTCGTCGTCCATGAACGTCCCATGTTCCAGCGTGTCGTAACCGGCGCGGAGCGCGTTCTTGATTCCCGCTGTCGCCCGGCAATGCCCGGTCACCTTGAGGTTGTGATTGTGTGCCGTCGTCACCACCGCGTGCATCTCTTCAAACGTCATGCACAGAGTGTGATGGTCATTCACATCGGGGGCGGCGGCGTCGCCGGTCGGATATGTCTTCACCCATTCAATTCCATCTTTCACCAACTTCCGAACGGCGGCGCGGGCCTCTTCCGGACCATTGACCAGCAGCACCAATCCCTCCATCCCGATCTTGCGGAAATCGGGATTCCAGTCCATCAGTCCGCCAACCCCGCAAATCTCGCGGCCACTCGATGCCAAGCGCGGTCCAGGAAGCACATCTTTTTCAATCCCCTTTTTCATCCAGACGTCGATATTGAACAGGCTGCCGCCGCTGCGGGCCGAGGTGTAACCACATTCCAGCGCCAGTTTCGCGTTCGCGGCGGCGAGTAATGTGACATATTCCACCGGGTATTTGATGTCGAGATCTTCGAGGGCGGCGACGTTGAAATACGTCGGATGAAAGTGGCTTTCGATCAGTCCCGGAAGAATCGTTCCACCGTTCGCGTCAATTTCGATTGCCTCGGGTCCGACCACGGGGGCACCGGCGGCCGGACCGGCGTATCGGATGTGACCGTTTTCAATGACCAGTGCCGCGTCGGGGATCGCGGGCGTTCCGTTGCCGTCGAACAACTGCCCGTGGCGAATGACACAGGAACCTTGAGCCGAGCGCATGGTGGTGAATCCAAAATGCAAGTTGGGAGGTGAACGGGAATCGAAGCGGCGCGATCAATGATTGAGACTTGCCAGAAAGCCGAGGACGTGGCTGGCAAGTTCCTGGGAACGTGCCCAGTGAATCAGATGCGCCGCCCCGGGGTAGTACAGCGATGTACCGTCACGCAGGTGCTGTTCGCACCAGCGGGCGTCTTCATCGACCAGCATTCCGCCCGCCGCCGGGTCGGCGCGTAACAGCAGTGTCGGTGCGGCGATCGCGGGGATAATCTCGCGCCAGTCGTATCCCTTCAACCAGGTCGCGTCGACAATCGGTTCC
>JAPLOC010001328.1:2197-7305 GCA_026692825.1 Planctomycetota bacterium
CGGTTCCATCACACGCGGATCGAGCTGGGTCAGCGACTGAGCCGTGAATCGCAGAAAGACCGCGTCGCGAACATCTCCCAGGCGTTGCACTGCGTTCGTCTGCGGATCAACCATCCGAATCTCAGGCAGCCGCCGTAACAGCTCGGCGAACGAGAGCTTCGCATGGACCAGGTCGTAGACGGCCTGAAAATAGCTATGCAGGCGGGTCTGGCGGATACGGTCTCCCATCGTGTGAAAGGGAGGATCTTCCAGAATCAGAGCCCGCACAGCCTGCGGCGCTTTCGCCGCCACGGCCGCCGCCACCATCGAACCCAGCGAGTGTCCATACAACACCACCGGCTCGCGCAGGTGGTCTCGCAGCAAGTTGACGATATCGTCGACATAATCGACCGTGCGATAGGCGGCTCCGGGAGTCGATCCGCCGTGCCCGCGGAGATCGACCGCGTGCAGGCGAAACCGGGTCGTCAACTGGGCGGCCACCGGCAAAAATGTCTGCCACCTGCGGGTGACACCATGCAACAGCACCAGCGGCGGATCTCCCGCCGGGCTCGAAGCGACACGCAATGTCACTTCGCCCACTTGGTAACTGTTTTCGACGAAGAATCTCTGGATGTGGGGAGTTTCAGGCACGGTCGCGAAGCGGGTTCAATAGTGGCTGCGGGTGAACCGTGATGATACGACATGACTCGCCAATCCGCAGCGCTGGGAACGGTCACCGGCACTCCCAATTGCCGCCCCGCCGGGGCGGGTTACTGCTTGGGAACACCAATGTTGCGGGCGATCAGGTGAAAGTGGTGACTCGGCACGAAAAAACCAGAAATTCGCGGGCCACGATCCAGGCGACTTCTGCCCTCCAACCGACCACGCGACTGAATTCAACAATTCCAGCGAAATACTTCCCCAAGTCTCTCGACAGTCGTCCCGACAGCCGATATAAATGACCTGTCGCGACAAACACCGCACAACGAAATTTGCCCGGGTGAATGCAGCGATCCCAATGACGCGGGGTGGAGCAGTCTGGTAGCTCGCGAGGCTCATAACCTCGAGGTCGCAGGTTCAAATCCTGTCCCCGCCACTTCGGCGAAGCCGAAGAGAGCAGGAGAGTGTAGTAAGTAGAAAGCAGAGAAGACACAATTTCTCCTGCGGTCTCCTTTCTACTCTCTCCTTTCTCGTTCTTTGAGCCTCGAAATGGCCTTCGCCTTCGAAAAACTCATTGTCTACCAGAAGTCAGTCGACTTCGCAGACGTGATCTGCCAGGCAACCGAGCAATTTCTGCGGGGCTATGGGTTTCTCTCGGATCAACTCAATCGAGCTGCGCTCTCAATTTCGGCCAATCTCGCCGAAGGCAATGGCCCATTCACCAGACCCGACCGCCGCAATTTCTTCGGAATCGCCGGCGGCTCGATCCAGGAATGCATCCCGTTGCTGGAACTGGCCCGACGGCGTGGATTACTCGACGAAACACGGCACTCGGCGCTGAAAGCCCAACTTGAAGAAATCGCACGCATGCTGGCCGGGCTGATCAACGGTCTCTACAAACCGGAACCCCATCGACACTTTGCAGATCATTTGTTCCTTGGCTGGTCTCCGCAAGGACTTGGGCCGGATCACGGGTCACGGCAAAGAGACCCGCCGAGACTCCCGTGGCAGGCCCACTCGGTGCGTTCCGGGATGGGGTTTCCGGAAAGTCTCAGAGTCTGGCGCAGAGTCCGATCTCGGGGTTATACGGGGGCTGTCAAGGCTCTTGAATCTCGCGTTTTGAGTCGTTCGGGGTCGTGATAATCTGGGCTACCTTTCCATTCACAAAACCGAACATCAGCGCCAGCTTCGAATACCGGGCGACATGGGGTCCATCCGGACGATCTTTTGTGACGGAATCCGTATCGTCCGGTTCGCCGTACGCATCGTGAACTTGTTCGGCGCTGGAACCAATCCGGATGCCCTCGACCGTGCGACCCGGAAAGTCTCGCCGGGTGAGGCTGGCGGCGTCCCACGGATTCGCGATGATCATTCCCAGCGTGTCGCGTGGCAGACCGACAAGCACCAGTTGCAGACCCTTTGAAGGATAATTGAGATAGACGCCGTGCAGAATGAATTCCGGCTCGCCCAAAACGGCGACAATCTGATCCCGCGTCATGCCGAACTTGACCCCGCCCACGCACACGCCTGGGTGGATGGTCAGTCGCGCGGCTTCTTCTTCGGTCAGCGCCGCCTGAAGCTGGTCGGGCGAGACGCCGGCGATCACGTAATCCTCGGGAATTGTCAGGTCGAACAAACTGTCGTCGAGGACCGGGTCGAATTCGATCCGGTCCACCAGTACGCCGGTTTCGGTTTCACCGCCATCGGCCCCGCGAAATATCAGCCGCACGGGAAGGCCGTTCGTTGGATCACACCAGACCTCGGCGTCGATCTTCCATTCGATTCCCGCTACGATTTCCGCAACGACTTGCCCCTTCGAACCTGGGTATCGCCGTCCTGCGGAATCGATGTACTCCGCAGATGGTTTCGACTTCATCTTCGCGAGACCGCGAATGATGGAGTAGAAGTCCAGAGCCCGGCTGATCGCGCGTTTCGGAAGGCGATAGGCGAGTTTGCTCGCCGGTTGCAGCATCACCTCCTGTCCGGTTTCCGAGTCGGCCAGAACAACCGTACCGTCGCCTTCAAACCGCGACCGGCTTCCAGAAACGAACAGCCGACCCCGCTGACCATCGACATCGACGATGGCCTTCAATGTTCTAGTCGCCTTGACGCGATCGGCTGCTTCGGCAAACACCCGTGACGTTCCCCCGGCCAGATCCCCCAACATCAGCCAGGCCAGTACCAGTGCCGCGATCGTCGCGCCGGCGAACCGGGCCACGCGGCTTTGCCAGACTTTCGTGAGGACGGACCGGTGAACGGCGGGCGGCGTCAATCGACTCAGGTGATCGGGAATTGGGGCGACCTCGATGGATCGCATCGCAGCGACAGCCACCTCAAGACGTCCCCTGGGTGCGTGACTCTCATCGTGTGTCGTCATGGTCGTTGTTCCTGAACTGGATTGTGGGACTCAAGCCGCGCACTGAGCGCCGCGCGGGCGCGATGCAGCAGGACTCCCAGGTGATTGACGGAAACGCCGAGCATCCGAGCAGCTTCCTGATTGGAAACTTCATCGATCTGAGTCAGCAGGAATGCCGACGCCTGAGCTTCGGGGAGCGCCGCCAGCGCGGCTCGAAAATCAGCGAGAAGCTCGGCCTCCTCGGCCTTTGCGGCCGGCCCCACATCGGGGCGAGCGACGACTTCCTCGTCGTCGACGGGTTGGGTTCTCGCTCGATCGCGGATGCGTCGGCGAATCAGGTCAACCGCTCTGGCCGCCGCGATGCGGCTCCACAGTGCCGGCGCCCTTCGGATGTCGTTCGTCGAAGCGTGGCGAGCCGCCAGTTCGAAGAACGACTGCTGAAAGCAATCGGCCGCATCAGCTCCGTCGTTTCCAAGGATGCGCACAATCAGCCTCCAGACCGGCGTTCCCTGGTCGCGCAGCACGATCTGCAGTTGATGATCCGGCTGTTCTGGCATCGTATTCCTGGGTTACCATACTGGTCGCCGGAGCCAGCGGAAAATTACAGGGGAATTACTTCACTTGCGATCCGCCCGTTACAAGCATTGACCACCTGGTGCTGGCGCGAAACGCCGGCGCTGGTCAAAGTGAGAAATGCGCGGTAACCGGTGATGATCTCGGAATATCGAACTCTGGATCGACTCATGGGACGACGGGTTCCGGCTGCAGTTTTCCAGCGCCGTTTCTGATTCATTCGATTGGTCGATTGCCGAGCGAATCTCGACCGGATTCCAGACTGCCCCGACATCGGAGGTCAAATTGCCATCGTCGTCATCGCTGGTTCATGAGCAATGTTCATTGATGAACAGGTTCCATCGGTTTCAGAGAGATGCGACACTCACAGAGAAAGTGACATGCCCGATCCTAAAAGAGACTGCCGAAACGAAACGACGCCCGGAGGCGGTTTGATGAAATCGCTCGTTCTTGTCGTTGCAGGCATCGTTGTGGCGCTCGGTGGCGCTGGAATCGTCGTTCCCGAAACGCTGATCGGCATCGGGAGGCACATGGTCACCCCTGCAGGGCTCTACGCCGCCGGTGCGCTGCGGATCGGAATTGGGCTCGTGTTGATTCTCGCTGCGCGGCAGTCTCGGGCGCCAGGGATGTTCCGTGCCATCGGAGCTTTGGCTTTCGTGGCGGGGCTGGCAACGCCGATTTTCGGAGTGGAGAGTGCGCAGGCGCGCCTCAACTGGGAGGCTGCGCACTTGACGATTCTCCGTTTCGAAGGGGGGCTGTTTGTGTGCCTCGGAACCATGATCGTCTCTGCGATCCTGCCCGCGAAAACCTGATCAGATCTTCGTTCCCGGGCGTCGTCTTCGCGCCCGTCCGGCGAACGGCCAGCGTAAGCCGGCTGGTGGAATCGACGCCCAGCGCGCACTTGACCCGCAAGAACCAGAGGGCTGACGCCCACCCTTTGCCTTGGTTGGCGCCACGAAACGGGATGGCCGCCGGCGACGGACCGGATGAGCCGACGATCCGCAGTCTTGCCGCAGCCAAATTCGACAAATCGGTTCGCCGGTCTTCAAACTCGCCCGCAACGCACTGGACAGCCGGCAACCCTCCTCGGGGTGTCGGCGAAACACGGGTGAGACTCCGGGTTTGTCCAAAGCGAGAAAGATCGTTCGGGGTATCGCGAAGTCGGTTGTTGGTCCGTCGCAAGTCCCCGTGGTGGTATCAGGCAGGACTGGCCGCATTGATGCGTTGAGCAGATTTTGAACGAAACGCTCAAGTTCGGCCACCAGAAACTGAATATCACCGGAGTCGCTTCACGTCGCGATGCCGAATATGATCCCGATGGCCGACAACAAAGTCGGGACACTGAGCTTCATCGAGAGGACCGTCGTATGGACCTGCAGCGCGCCATCCCGCTTATTTGTGGCACACTCTTTGTCAGCCTTTTGCTGAATTCGCTGCTGGCGGTAGACGATTCGATTTCCGAAAAGGCTGACCAGAATGAGCAATCAATTGCGAAGGTTCTTTCGTCGGACAAAGCAGTCGTCAAGAATATCGTCTACGG
>JAPLOC010001329.1 GCA_026692825.1 Planctomycetota bacterium
GGGGGAGGCCTGCATTCCAGTCGGGGTCAGGTATTCGACCGGATCTCGCGGTTCGGCTGCGGGACTGGGGGAGGCGGCGATCAATTCGATCTCAATGGAGCCGGCGGCTGTCCACTCCACAAAGCTCTGCGCCCCTCCATAAAATTTGCGAATTTCCGCCAGTGCGGCCGGGGCTTCTGCCATGGGAGAGAGAAACGAACGGACCGACACAACGTCAGCAAAAGTCAGCCCCAATTGTTCGAGCGTCGCCGCCAGACTGCGCATGGTATTGCGGGTCGCTTCCGCGATGTTCTCCCCTTTTTCCGCCTGCCCGGCCACGAACACAAACGACCCTGTTGTGACGCGGGTCAGCGGGGGATCGCCGGGATTCACCGCAAGCGCTGCCAGAACCTCGCTGCCGCGGCGCGCCACTCGCCCTTCCGCCAGCGTTGTGTCGACCGCGACCGCGTCCAAAGTCACGGCGACATCGGCGCGGGGCAGTTTGCCCGCCACAAATGAAATCGCTGGTTTGTTTGGTCCCGTGTAGCGTGCTGCGAGCCTTCCGCGCACCTCAGCCGCCGCCGCATCTGTCGCCACCGTGAAATTCAATTTCACGAGCCGATCGGAGGCACCGGCTCCGAGTGCCGATTCCAATGTCGACAGCAAATGGTCAACCTGTGCGGGGGCGGAATCGGAAACCGGAGTTCCATCGGGCTTGAGCGGCAACAGTTGCGTGGAAAAAACCAGGGGCACACTGTCGACAACGACCGCCGCGCTCGTCCCGTCGGACTGGCCCGGCGGGATTCTGGTAATCGGGTCGGCGCGCAGCGGAGGGAAGGGAACGGTCAGCAGCAGAAACACCGCAAGGAAGGAGAGGCGAAATGCGTTCGCGGAGCAGCACATACGAACAACGGTGGGAACGGCAAGGGGACAGAAGTAGACTCATCCGCATTCTAACCGCTTTCAACCGTGATTTCGCGTCCAAACGAGATTCGTGTTATCCAAAGATTCGTTTTTGAGGGGCGAACGACCTGTTGTAACGCCGACGAAGGGGGGGCGGGAGGATTCAAACCGGTCGGAATGAACGTCTCGGTAGACAAAACAACCGGGTTCATGGATCCTACGGTATGCAGGGTGGACGTCTGTCTGCCCACGATTCGCCGTTCTTTTCGTGATTCCCGCCATGCGCGCCACATTTTCATTTCGGATGGGACTGGTCTTCCTCGTTGCCAGCTCACTGGTCGGGGCCGGGCCAGCCGTCGCGGACGAACTTCCCGAATTCGACGAATTCCATCTCGTATTGCTGGCACCGGCCCAGCCCGTCTTCATCCGACTTGAAACCCAGGCGGATGGCACGGGATTGCGCGGCATGCGGGCGAAGTACGCCAAGAAACTATTCGAACGCTACGATGTCGATCACGACGGGCTGTTGACCAAGGGGGAAGCGGCCAACATTCCCCCGATCGTGAAGGCGGCGGGAATGGCGGAGACATTTTCGATTGTCGACACCTGGGTAAGCGTCGATTCTCACCCGGCGGACGATCGCGTTTCACGGGAGGAATTGACCGATTACATCGATCGAATCCTCGGGAGTCCACTGGTGGTGTCGGTCCGCGCCCAGCGGACCACGCAGTCGATCGACATGTTTGAACTGCTCGACACGAATCACGATGGCCGGCTGTCGCTTGCGGAACTGCGGAATGCCGCGACGACTTTGCGCAAACTCGACGCGGACGACGACGAATCGCTGACCGTCGACGAATTGCTGGGAATGCGGACTGCGGGCGTTCCGGGCATGCCGATCGCGATGGCGGAAAAGCAGACGTCTGACGTCCCGATTTTGCAACTTTCGAGCGAGCAGGCGATCGCGGAGACGGCACAGCGGCTTCTTGAGCGGTACGGTGACGCCGGCGCGGCGGCGAAGGGTTTGGAACAATCGCGCCTGGGAATCACCCCCGACGAGTTTCAAGCCGCCGATGCCAATCACAACGGTCGCGTCGAACTGGACGAACTCAAGAAGCTGCTGGCGGCACCACCGGCGCGAGTCGTCTTGAAGCTCGAGCTGTTTCAAGCCAAGAAGGGGCGACCCCAATGGACTGTGGTTGATGATCCGTTGAAAATCGCCACGCGCACCGGCAAGGGGACCGCCGAGAAACTTCAACTGGCCACCAACGGAGTTTCGGTTGAACTGCGGGCGGCCTCAACACGCGGGGCGGCATCCGACACGCGAAAGTTTTTCCAACAGCGGTTTCGCCAGGTCGATACCGACAAGAACAAATATCTGGGCGAGCAGGAATTCGCGATGTTGGCCAATGACCTCGCTCAGGCGGGGCTGCAGAACATCACGTTCAAAATGGTCGATCGCGACGGGAACGAAATGATCACCGACGAAGAATTGCTGGCGCTGAACGATCAGGACCCATCGGCTCAACAAAGCCGGGTCGAACTCGTGATTTCACACGACGGCGAATCGGTCTTTGAGGTGTTGGGGGGCAAACTCGACCGTCGGCTGACGGCTCGGGAGCTAGCGGCGGGGGCGGAACTGATGAAGAAGTTCGATCTCGACGGAGATGGAACGATCTCGCCGGTGGAGATGGTGGGGCGGTACCGGATGCTCGCGGAATTGGGCAAGCCGGCACTGTTTCGGATTGGGACCAACGGTCCGCGCGCGGTGAACGACACCCAGGCGATGGTCATTCCCACGAACAGCGGTCCCGGCTGGTTCCGAAAAATGGATCGCAATCGGGATGGTGATGTCTCGAAACGGGAGTTTTTGGGATCGCGGGCGCTGTTCGAATCACTCGACACAAACCACGACGGCCTGATCTCCGCCGCCGAGGCGGACGCGGTTTCGCCCGAAGCAGTCTTGCCTGACTCAAAGTAGTCCGCACTCTCCGAGTGCGCGGCCCGCTGTGCGTACTCCGTCGCTCGACGCACTCCGGGCTGGCGCAATCTCACATGCGAGCTGTCCGTCGCGCGATGGATCGGACTCCGTCGGGGCTTCGCCTCTTCGGCGGGACTCTCGCCATTCCGCGACGCCCCTCGTCGTGCTTGTTTTTCACGGGATGAAATTCGTTGTGAGTCTTGGGGCATTCCCCAGTGCGTTGTCTTGTCGGCGGAGGCACAACGGAGGCAGTCTTTCGGAGACAGACGCCTACGTTGCCAGGTTCGTTGCCGTTATACTCCGCGCGGTCGCGACAGAAGTAATCATGCCACAGGACTCGCCGCAGAGTCGTCCTTCATGCCCTTTCTTCACCTCTTCCAATCTTTTCGAAAATCACCCGGATTCTGGCCGGCGATGATTGCGCTGGTTGTGTTCGGCGTGATACTCTCCGCGCTCGACCCCGCCGGAGATCATCGATCGGGATGGGATGGGCCGGGGATGTCGGTGGATGAGCCGCTCAACGTGGGGCAGGGGGTCATGCTGGTCGACAAGCTGCTCGACTTTGATTTCAAGGGGTTTCGACAGGTGGATGCGGCACTGACCGACTATCCCCCGCTCGGTCGTGTCTGGATCGGAGTCTGTCACGAGATCGCATTTCTGCTGAATCCGCCGATCGACGAGGTGGTTCCGTATTCACTCACCTGTGCGCGGGTTTCGTCGGCGATCCTGTTCGCGGTGACGGTCTGGTGGATCGGGGCGGCGGCGGCGCGCTTCTGGGGACTGACGGCCGGCGTCGTGTCTTCAGTTGCGCTGGTACTGATGCCCCGCTCCTTTGGCCATGCGCACCTCGCCAATCTGGAGACCGCGATCAACCTCTTGTATGCAGCCTGCCTGTTGTTTGTCTGCCGTCGCGTCCCCGAAATGTTGGGTGGTGATACGAGTCTCCAGGGCGCGTTGGAGCCGCAACGATCAACCGTGATTTCCAGTCGTTCCCCGGCACAGATCGCCTATTGGACCACTGCGATCGGCGCGGGGGTTCTGATGGGCTTGGCGTTCTCCATCAAAGTCCAGGCGATCTTTCTGCCGGCCGCACTCGGTGCCTGGGCGTTGCTGTGGCTCCGGTGGCGGGCTCCCGTCTGGCTGGTCGTTGTCGGGCTTGTGGCCGCTGGCGTGTTCTTCGTCGGTTGGCCCTGGTTGTGGGACGATCCGCTGCAGCACGCGATTCAGTATTTTGGCAAGACGACGAATCGGGTCTCGATCCAAGCCTGGTACTTCGGCGAAGCGCTCACCGACCGAGACGTTCCGTGGCATTATCCCTGGGTGATGTTTGGTGTCACCGTCCCGCTGGGATTGCACCTGCTGGGACTGGCCTCAACGGTTGACGTGTTGCGATCGTTGCGGACGACTCCCCGCGAGTCGCTGCTGGCCGCTGGAATACTGGTTCCTCTTGTCGCATTCAGCGTTCCAGGGATCGCCGTCTATGATGGCGAACGGCTCTTCTCCATCGCGTTTCCCTTGTGGGCCTTGCTGATTGGCCGGGCGGCGGGGCGAATTGTGGACTGGTTCGCAGTGCGGCGTTGGTGTGGAAGACCGCTCGCGCTGGGGGCTTTGACGGCATTTGTCGCCGCCCAGTCGATTGGGTTGTGGCGTGACCAACCGGCCTGGCTTTCCTACTACAGTTCTGCGATCGGTGGTCTTTCGGGAGCAGACAAACTGGGGCTGCCCGCGACCTATTGGGGGGATGGACTGACACGATCGCTCATCGCCCAAGTTGCCGATCTGGTTCCAGAAGAGAGTTCGATCGCGGTCGCCCCAACGCTGTACGAGTTACAGCCGCTGGAATTGGAACGCCAGGCGATTCCGCTAAAACGCCGAAACATTCACCTTGTCAGTTTAGGAGCGACCGGCGGGCGCGACGCGGCGTACCTGCTGTTGTTCAATCGACCGGAATACCTTCCGCCAGAACTCCGTCGGTTGCGGCCGAGCGATTTTGTCGCCGTAGTGGAGCGGGACGGCGTGTGGCTCGCGGGCCTGTTGCGGAACAATACTCCGCACGGGGTCGAACGAGTCCCGTCCGAATCACACAGAGATTGATCGCCAATCGTCGCAGGGAACGCCAAACGCATTCATGCCGAGCCAAAGCACCATGTCGCAATTCATCCTCGCGCTGGATCAGGGGACCACTTCGAGCCGGGCGATTGTGTTCGGTCGCGACGGCAGGTCGCGCGGCGTCGCCCAACGGGAGTTTCCCCAGATCTATCCCCAGCCCGGTCATGTCGAGCATGATCCGCTGGAGATTTGGAACAGCCAATTCCAGTGCTCGGTTGAGGCGTTGGCCGCCGCTGGTGCCCGGTCGGACCAAATCGCCGCGATCGGCATCGCCAATCAGCGGGAGACCACCATTCTGTGGGACCGCGTGACTGGCCTGCCGATCGCCAACGCGGTTGTCTGGCAGAGTCGCGTGACTGAGCCCATCTGTCGCAAGTTGAAAGCGGACGGACTGGAGCCGCTCGTTCGGGAGCGAACCGGGCTGGTGCTTGATCCGTATTTTTCGGGGACAAAGATCGGCTGGTTGCTCGATCAGGTTCCCGGGAGCCGAGCCCGTGCCGAGCGGGGAGAGATTCTGTTCGGCACGGTCGACACGTGGTTGTTGTGGAAACTCTCGGGGGGACGAGTTCACGCCACCGATCCCAGCAACGCCTCTCGCACATTGCTGTTCAATATTCACACTCTCGGGTGGGATGAAGACCTGCTGCGGATTCTCAATGTTCCCCGCGCCATGCTGCCAGATGTCCGTCCTTCGAGCGGTTCCTTTGGAGAAACTGACCCGGCACTCTTTGGTCGCGCGATTCCGCTGTGCGGCGTCGCGGGGGATCAGCAGGCGGCGACGTTTGGTCAGGCCTGTTTCGAACCGGGGAGCGCGAAAAACACCTATGGAACCGGGTGCTTCTTACTGATGAACACGGGCGAAAAACCGGTCGCGTCGCAGAATGGTCTGCTGACGACAGTCGGGTGGACGGTGAACGGAAAGACGACCTACTGCCTGGAAGGTGCGGTGTTCATCGCCGGCGCGGTCGTCCAGTGGCTGCGTGACGGGCTGGGGCTGATTGGGAGTTCGGCCGAGGTGGAGCAACTGGCGTTGCGTGTGCCGGACACGGGGGGCGTGTACTTTGTCCCCGCGTTTGTCGGACTGGGCGCACCGTGGTGGAACCCGAACGCCCGCGGGACAATCGTGGGGATCACCCGCGGGACACAGCGGGAACACATCGCCCGGGCCGCGCTGGAGTCGATCGCCTGGCAGACGCTGGACGTGTTGCAGGCGATGCAGCGCGATTCGGGGGTTCCTCTGGCGCAGCTCAAGGTCGATGGCGGGGCGGCTAAAAACGACCTGTTGATGCAGTTTCAAGCCGACCTGTTGCAGGTTCCCGTGCGGCGACCGACCGTGGCGGAAACCACGGCGCTCGGTGCCGCGTATCTTGCGGGGCTGGCGGTCGGCTACTGGAACGGGCCGGCCGACATCCAGGCGAACTGGGCGCTCGACCGCGAATTCACATCGACGATGCCGACCGTTGAACGGGAAACGCGGCACCATCGCTGGAAACAGGCGGTCGAACGGTCAACAGACTGGGCGTGAGGCGCGGAGTTCAGACGTCACACACTTCAACCGCCTGACGGAGGCCGGCTTCGGGATTGCGGGTCGGGATGAACTCATGTCCGACGTAGCCCTTGTAACCGAGTTGCACCAGCTTCCGCAGGATCGGCGGGAAGTTGATCTCCTGGTTTTCATCCAGTTCGCAGCGGCCGGGATTGCCCGCAGTGTGGATATGTCCGATGACGTCTTGGCATTCGTCAAGCCGACGAATCACGTCACCGTTCATCACCTGCACGTGATAAATATCAAACAGCAGTTTCACGCGGGGGGAACCGACCCGGCGGACGATGTTCGCGACATAGTCAATGTCATCCCCTTGGTACCCGGGGTGCCCCTTCATGGGGTGCGAGCCATCGCGGGTGTTGAGGTGTTCGAGACAAATGGTGACACCCATTTTCTCGGCATGAGCGGCCAGTTTCTTGAGGCCGGCGACGCAATTGTCGGCCCCTTCCTGGAGCGAGATCTCGCCACTGTTGGGGTCATCGGCATCACGCCATTTGTAGCCCGTGAACGCGATCACCGCGGGAAAACCATACGCGGCGCAGGCATCGATTGTCTTGGTGGTGACTTCGATGACCTGGGGATGATAATCGAGGTTGTTGAGCCCCTTCATGAAGGGAGCGCCGGGCATGCCGTTCGCGGCCAGAGCGCAGACCAGACCGTGTTTCTTGAGTGTGTCAAACGCCTCGGGGCCGACGATTTCGACCGACTTGCACCCCAGGCGTTTTGAAACGGTACACGTCTTTTCAAGATCCCATTGTTCTTCTGAGACGTTGAAACACCAATGGACGACCGAATGTTGAATGTTGCCCTTGAGCGACAAAACTTGTGCTGACACGGTGGAAGTTCCCGGTTGAAGAAGCGAAGTGGACGTTTGGGAAGTATATCGAAGTCCAACGCGATTTCCAGTGGGGGCTGGTGCGTCGATTCACCCAGACAACGACGCGATCACTCCGGTTCCAAAGAGTTGGGATTGGGAACCGATTCCATCCGTACCCGGGCGCGCACCCCCTTGTCGGTTTGTTCGATGTAAAAGACCGGAATTTCCTGTTGCGCTGTCCCGGTGCCGATTGTTGGGATCTGGTCCCACATCAGGTTTTCCCCGCCATTGCGGGTCAGCAGAGGGAAAAGCCGTTCCCCGGAAAATCCCTCCGGCAAGCCAATCACCCGGCCATCGCAACAGAGAAACGGACCGACCTTTTTGCCATCAATGCGGAATGGGGTCGGGAAGGATCCTTTCTTGCCCAGATCGGGAACGGAGTCTTCGAATTCCACGTCTTCAGGCTTCATCCAGGGAATTTTCTGATCGGGAGATGCCGGCCCCACCAGCAAAGTGTTGGACGTCCCGTCCGTGAAGTCGGCGATCCAGTGGCCGCCATCGAAAGGGACGTTTTCTCCGTCGAAGTCGGTTCCCTCGTTGTCAAACGCCATGTTCTCGCCACGGATCGCGACATAATGCGTGTAGTGGTCTTTGTTTTCACCATGAATTGGATCGGAGTAAACGGCGGGGAGTTTTTCCAGCAACTTCTTGTTGTGTGGACCGTCCCAAGGTTCATCGAAATGGTACGAATTGTAGAGCGCCACTTCGTCAAGAAACGGGAGGAGCAAAACCCGCCAACTGTGCCACGGTTTCCCGTTGGGGCCATTGATGACCGCCGGTGGGAACCGGTTATGAGTATCGTGGAAGTTATGGAGAGCCAGCCCGATCTGTTTGAGGTTGTTGAATGACTTCCGCAAAATCGCGTGGTCACCCATCGCCTCTTCCGCAGCCCCCTCTTCGATCGACGCCAGGTCCGGGAGCTTTTTCATTTGCGCCGTCGTGACTGAGACCGGCCGGAACAGCATCACGAATTCGTTCTGTTTCAGCTTTTTGGCGGCCTCTGGAGCCACTTGCAAAACCGCGCGTCCCTCGTCCTGAACATCAATCACCTGCACTCGAACCAGCCGCGCCCCCTTGAGTGGACTTTGCGCCGTTTCCTGGACGACTCCCAGGTAATACCCCTCGACCAGATGGGGACGCAACTGCGCCAGCACCGGCGGCATCCCCTCGGGAAGTGCGACCTCAACTTGTCCCGAGTCTGCGATCTTGCCAATTTTCGCGAAATACGGTGAGACCTGTGGATTGAGTTCGTACCTCGATTCGGGCTTGCGAGGGGCGACCCGGATCGCTGGCTGCAAGGGAATTGCTGGCCGCGCCCCCTTTCCCTGCCGCTCTTGCCGTTCCTGCGCGACCCCAATTCCCGTCAAAATCACCGACAGGCACCAGGCGGCCCCCATCAACCGGCATGAACTTAGACCCATGATTTAGACGCCTCCCGAGTGAATGTCTGAAGACGTAGAAAGTATCGGTTGCTGTCAGGAAGTCAATGTCTCAATTCCAAAACGCGTCAATGGTCGCGATCACCACCATCGACGCCGCCACGATGAGTTTGGCTCCTGTCCCCAGCAGTCGGCCGACGAAGGCGGCGGTTCCGACTGCGAAGCCTTTCTGGTGATCGCTGCCGCGCCAGTATTCACCGCCGATAGCACCCAGAAATGCCCCGGCCGCTCCGCCGAAGATCGCGCCGAGAATTGTTCCCAGGACGGGAACAATCACGCTCCCTCCCGCGGAGCCGGCCATGCTGCCGACCATCGCGCCGACCGTGGCGAGCGCCATCGCCCGTCGGCTGGCCCCCTGTTTGGCCGCCCCGGCGGCACCGACCGCGAATTCCAGAATTTCGCCCAGCGCTGCCAGCGCGATGACTGCGCCGCACGCCAGCCAAGACACGCCGCCACCGGATTCGGTATGAACGAAAAGCGTGAACAGCGCGGTCAGCAGCACGATCAACCAATTGCCCGGCAGCGCGAAGATGGTTCCCACAAACCCGACCAGATTTCCCACCGTGAAGAGCGTCGCGATCGTGTAGTACCAGAGACCAGACATGCGGACCCTACGTGGATTGCGACGGAAGTTTCGCCGTGTTCTTTTTCAGCCAGCCGGCGAACCGCACCCAGGGGGCGTCGAGCTGTCCGCGGTACGCGACGTCGGCACCGGGAACTCGCTCGGCCGTCACCAGGGGAAGCGTGTCTTGAATCTTTGCGACCCCCGATAGTGTCTGGTCAAATGCCGGGGAGCTCTGTTCCGAAAGTTCGCCCACCAGCAGCAGCATGGGGACTTTCAGTTTGGCGAGCAGCGGAACGAAGTCGTAGTGGTCTTCCGGTCCGTATTTCTCGACATAGCTGGCGGCACTGGCGATATACGGAAGCGGCTGGGTCACGCGAATCAGCGATTCCCCCTGCCCGGCGGCGACCAGCTCTTGCGCTCTGGCGAAATCCTCGCGGAACTTTTCCCCTTTGGCATGCTGCTGAAACCAGGCGTGTTCAAACCGCGGGGGAGAGGCGGCGAGAATCGCCCGGACAGCCGCGTGGGGCGCGTGCGCCTGCGAGTAGATCGCCTTCACCGCACCCATGCTGTGGCCGACCAGAGCCACCCGCTTCAAGCCCCGGCTGGCGAGCCAATCGAGCCAGGCAGAGACGTCGTAGTTGCATTCGGAGATCTTTTCAAACGCGGCCCCACCGAATGCGGACCCCCGGCGTCCGGGCAACGAGCAGATCCCGTCATGACCGCGGGTATTCACGCGCAGAGTCGCCAGACCGTCGGCTTGTGCCGCCCCGGCGCATGCTTCCAAAACTCCGCGGGAATAAAAATTGTCTCCTGTTCCATGTAGAAACAAACAGGCGTCGACCGGCAACATCAGGTGCCCGACGGAGGGAGTGAAGGCCCCTTCGAGCAAGAGGCCATCCATCGTTGCGGTGCGAATGAATTCGACAGTCATGGTGTGATCAGGCAAACGCCTTTCGCAGCAGGGCGAGACTCTTGGGGACAGCGGTACTGGGAGACTCCTGCCCTTCGAACTCCAACGAGATGTACCCCTGATAGCGGTTCTTCTTCAAGATGGCGGCGACCCGGTTGTAGTCGATGTCGAGCGTGTACCACTTGCCGCCGCCGAAGTACGTCTTCGCCTGCACGAGAAACGCGTTCGGGGCGATCTCTTCCATTTGCTCGTACATCCGGTCCAGAAATCCAGACCCAAAACGACGCCGCACTCCTCGGCTTTCGCGAGACACCGTTCCAGCGAATCGATGACCCATTCGAAACCCTGGTCGTCGGTGTAACCTTCGAGGCGCGGTTCGATCCCCTTGTTGGCCATCAAATCATCGAATGACTTGGTGGTGCCCCAGCGTCCTGTGTTGACCCGCATTGTCGGAATGCCCAGCCGATAGGCCAGTTCAATGGAATGCAGCGTCTTGTCGATGTTCTGCTTGCGAACCGCTTTATCTGGCGAGACGAATCCCTGATGGGTCGAAAATCCGGACAGATCGAGGCCCAACGAGAATGCCTGGCGTTTGAGCCGTTGCAGGTAGCTGTTCGACTCTTCCTTCATCTGGACTTGCAGGATTTCGACACCGTCAAAACCCATTCGTGCCGCCTGCTCAATGCAATCTTCGATTTCGACCCGCGTCTCTCGAAACTGCCAGAAGGAATAGGTCGAAACGCCAAAGCGTACCGGTCGCAACGCGTCACCAGCCTGCGGGTCGGCGGCAGACGTGAGTGCGGGCAGCGCGGCCAGGCCGGCGGCGGTTGTCGTTTTCAAAAACGAACGGCGATCAAGTGGCGAGGGCATCGGGATGTGTGAACAGCGAAAGGGCAGGGGGGCGCTCAGAACAGTGGAAACCAATGCGTTGAGCGAGTGACGTGACAGTTCGGCCTATTTGCGTTTCAAATGACTGTCAAGAAACTGATACGCCACGTCGCGGGCGTTCTCGGGAAAGTCGTGTTCGCTTTCCGGGTAATTCGCCACCAGATTGTCCGAGACGCCGTACAGCGCGTAGATCGGTTTGGCGGCGGCGATTGTGTCGACAACCCCCGAGACCTCAAAGTTGTTGTCGCGCACCGGCGCGCTCGCCAGAAACGCTCTGGGGGCGAAGGTGGCGACTATCTCAGGGAAGTCGAACGGAACCTTGTCGGGATTGTTCTCGTACACCGTTCGAATCTTTGGCATGTAGCGGTCACTGGTCCACCCTACCAGTTTTCCCTCGTAGTACTTGTGGAACCGGGTGAACCCACAGTTTGAAACCAGAGCCTTGATCCGCTTGTCGAACGCGGCAGTGAACATGGTGTTGTGGCCCCCCAGTGAATGACCGATGCAGCCGATCCGGTCGGCCGCGACCGCCGGCAGGGACTCCAGCAGGTCGATCGCCCGCATGTTGTCCCAGATCGCTTTCATGGTGCCGCTGGTGTAACCCTTGTCCTCCGCGAAGTCGTATTTGTGTTCCCCAAACGAGGGATAGTCGGGGGCGAGTGTCACATAACCCCGCTTCGCGAGATGCAACGCGTAATGCAGATTGGGATTCCCGCCAAGCCCGGTCGGTTCTTCCTTTCCAATCGCAATGGTCTGATGCAGACAGAGGACTGCGGGGAGTTTTCCGTCGCCGGTGCGTGCCGGCAGAAACAGATACGCCGACACGCGGTCATTCGCTTCGGTCTGGTAGCTGATCTTGCGGCGTTCCATTCCCCCCAAGTCGACGGTCTCTAGGACTTTGACATCCAGAGGAACCCGTTTCGAATCGGCGGGCAGCGGCCCCATGACAACTTGCATGTTCGCCAGGATGTGCCCTCGGCGAATCTCCCAGTCAGCCTGCGTTTTGATCGGCTGCTTCCGGCTGGCGACATCCAGGTAGTAACTGAGGTTCTGATGCTCCGGATAAACCGGAGTGGGGTCGGCAGCTCTTGCACGGTCGGTGACCAAAGTCCCCACCGCCAGCGCCGCCATGAGGACGGCGCGCATCGTCAACCACAAACGAAACGAAATAAGAGGCACAGGCGACTCCATGCGCAGACTTCCTGGGTTTCGCGACGAACCGATTGCACGATCGAGGGAAAACCTCGACCGCCGCGTTCAGATCGTAGCATCCCGACGCTTCAGAATCGATGAAACCAGAAACCTATTTCAAAGTCGAAAGGTACTCCAGGAGAT
>JAPLOC010001330.1:0-2567 GCA_026692825.1 Planctomycetota bacterium
ATCTTCGATAGTGGCGGGTGTCGAATGCTGACTGAGGCTGATCCGGGCGCAGGTTGTATCGAGCAGGCTCACCGACTTGTCGGGTAACTGTCGGCCGGAGATATAGCGTTTCGAAAGCCGGACGGCGTCCTCCAGTGCGGAACTGAGAATCTCGACCCCGTGGTGCTTTTCGAGGGTCGCGGTGAGGCCGCGCATCATCTCGACGGCCGACTTTTCAGTCGGTTCCTCGACACGCACAACCTGAAACCGCCGGGCGAGAGCCGCGTCCCGTTCGAAGTACTTTTTGTATTCGGCCCACGTCGTGGCGGCGATGGTTCGCAGTTCGCCTCGCGCGAGCGCTGGCTTGAGCAGATTGGCCGCGTCTCCCTGGCCCGCCTGTCCTCCCGCGCCGATCAGGGTATGGGCTTCATCAATGAACAGGATCACAGGCTGGACCGACGCTTTCACTTCGTCGATCACCCCTTTGAGCCGAGCTTCGAATTCCCCCTTCACACCGGCCCCGGCCTGCAAAAGTCCAAGATCCAGGGTGCGAATCGAGACGTCGGCGAGTGAGGGGGGGACGTCTCCCGCGGCGACCCACCCCCGCTTCACCCGTCAGGATCGGATTGTTCTGCCGACGACGCGACAGAATGTCAATCACTTGGCGGATTTCCGAATCACGCCCTAACACCGGGTCGATCTTCCCCTGTTTCGCCCGTTCGGTGAGATCGATGGTGTACTGGTCGAGCGTTGGGGTGCGACTGACAGGGCCTTCTCGCGGGATGATGACCGGTTCGCCAGTTTCAGGCTCGATCGCGGCCTCATCCGGAACCACTTCATCCGAGCCCCGGGTGATTTCGGAGAATCTCGCGTGGAGATCCTGGGGATCAATTCCCCGCAGTGCGACCTCCACTTGGGAATCGAGCAGACTTTTCAGCCACTGGTCAGACAGAAGTGCCGCCAGCAAGTGCCCCGTGCGAATCAACTGCGCCCCGAATTTCAGCGACGCGATCGGCCACACGGCGCGGATCAGGTTGACGAGATTTTCGCTCAACGCCGGCTCTCGGGCGTTGCCACGGCGGAGGCGGTCGATCGCCAGTGTCAGCGAACGTTGCAGTCGGGCCGGTTCGACGCCATAGGCCCGGATGATCGCGGTCAGATCATTCCGCGGATCTTCGAGCAACCGTTGCAGCCAATGTTCGATTTCAACGTTGTAATTCGTCCGCGACTGGCACAGACCGGCGGCCGACTCGAGCCCGCGCTTGCAGTTCGGGTTGAGCTTGTTGATCAACTGTCTCAGGTCGAGTTCCATAGCCGCTTCTCCGGTCAAAAGTCACTGAATCTCCTCGCCCCCTGGGGGACACATCCCACGGGGCGCGGAACCATTCTCTCAGAAAATGCATTCGGTCACGCGGGCACGGCGAGCGCTCCCAACGGACGGAACAACGCTTCGGTCCCGTCCTCTTTTCGGGGACGGGAAACCAACCAGGTGCCGAATCCCATCCGCACGCCACTCTCCATGCAAATGGGCAGGATCTCATCCGCCCGCAAGACAGGTTGAATCATGAAGTCAAATTCCAGCCCGACGTACAGCGCGGTGAGTTCCGACATCTTGCGGTGGGCCAACTGGTCGGGGAGGAATTCGTTGAAGCGATCGCGGGTCAGGGGACCGACCCGGACGATGAATCGCGACTCACCCGTCCAGACACGAGACCCCAGCAGCATTCCTGAACCGAGTCCGCCGTTGGACGGAAACGACTCGCCAGCGAGAGGGAGTCGCGACTGGTCCGCGGGGGCGAGATTCAGCCAGCATCCACGGAGCTGCTCGATCGACACATCGCAGTCGAAATACCACGAGAGCATGTCGCGCAGCCCGACGGCGTTGCGGGGGCGGTGCGAAAACAACGCCAGACAGGCAAGTAGCGCCTCGTCATCGACACTCAGTCGCCGGCGCATCGCGCCACTGACCGGGGCGACGCGGTCGAGAGCGTGACCCCCCAGCCCAACCAGAGCGTAGAGACATTGGGTGAGCGGATCGTCCCGTTTCAGCCGTCGCCGTTCGACCGTGACCGGGAACCGGTGCTTCTCCCAGGCGCGATAAAACAGCGAAATCGCGCGATGGTTGAAGACATCGAAAAAATCCCGCAACGCGAACTGTTTGATCCGATTCAGCCGCACCAGTTCGGTCGTGTAGTGTTGCGGTAAAATACCCGCCGCCCCCGCCAGTCCCAGGAATGCCACCCGCATTTCGATCGGCCAGTCCGGGATGGTCTCGGTTGGGGTCTCCGGCTTCGACGGACCCACTTCCACCACGGTCGAACCGGGAAACTGCAGTTCGGCTTCGGAACCAAACCGCACGCACTCTTCGGAAGGAAGCGCGTCGGTCCCAGGTTCGAAACGGGGCGTGCCCCCCCCCTGTTGCGCCAGTTCCTGCGCACGCCGCAGCAGCAACAGACGCACCATTTGAAAGAAGTCGAACCGATACGGTTCCCGCAACAGCTCCTCGCTTACAGGAGCGGCTGTGTTCCCACCCGCCGAGGCCATTTGCGGATCTCCCGTTTTGGTGTGCTGAGCCGGGTTTCAACGAA
>JAPLOC010001330.1:2576-6837 GCA_026692825.1 Planctomycetota bacterium
ACGAACGAGTTGAGCGAACAATAGCCCGCCAGAAATCTCTCCAGAACGCCTCCGAACGCCATCGCGTCGCCATTGAAACGCGTTTCATCCACGACGATCGAGGCGGCGAGTCCCCGCGCGATGAAGTCCCGCCGCTGTTTCGTCCCGTTGCGGGTAAACGTTTCGACGACTTTCCCCGTCACGCGACTGACCGCGACACTCAACAATCCATTCACGACGGCGACCGTCCGGGCGTCGTTCACGCAGTCGCAGACTTTGAGGTACTCGCGCAGTCCTTCCACCGCGTCGGACTGAACTCCCAGCGTCAATCCGTTGAGCGCCAGCATCGACGCCAGTCGCCAACGCACTCCCGGACCGCGTCGGGGACGATGGACCGGCGACGGACCGGCGACAAACGCCACATCGAGACCTCCATGGTCGACAAAACTGAGCCCCCCCGAGTTGCTCCTCCCCAACCCAGCCTCTTCGACCCGGTTGCGATTGAAGCAGATGGTTTCGACGTTCAACTTCGCGTCGGACGGTGCGCTGGGACGAAATCCCAGGTCGGTCAGCATCAGGAAGACCTCGGTCGCTCCACGGGAATTATCCCCCTCCTGTCCCGCGTCCCTCCGAACCGCATGCCAGAATCGGCGGATGTCATCCGTCGCTGAGCCCTCCTCGTTAGGAGAATTTGATCGCCTGATGTGCCCCGGGACGTGGTGGCCCAGACTTTTTCGATCGAATAGACTTCGTGCGACAGCGGGTTGCGGGCGTCTGGTTTCACTAAGTATTCCGCCGACGTCTGGTTCAACGGAATGGGGTCGGCGATCTGAGTGAACAGGTTGATCGCGGGGACGCAGCCCAGACGGAATGTCCGGGCCGTGACGGCGGGAGTCAGCTTCGGCTCGCCCCGATTGAGGTAGAAGATCAGCTCTGCTTCCGGCCCCAGCTCGCACCATCGTTCGGGCGGCCACGAAACATCCAGGAACAGAAATTTTTCAGGGAACGCGAAATACTCGGTGAGCAATCGATACCCGAAGAATCCGCGCGGGGGATTGGGGAGCAGGTTTTCCGCTTCCTCGAAACCCGGGGCGTACAGGTTTTTGGGACCATCAAACGCCACCGCCTCTTTCGCCCCCGCCGTCGCGAGTGTCATTCCCATGCAGCCCGCCAGCAACAGTTCATGCAACTGATGAATCTCGGGAGCCGACCCGGCGAGATAGAACCGCAGGCTGGGAATCGGTCGCGGCGGCTCTCCCTGCGGGACAGGGACACCCATTTGCCCCAAGGGAATGCGCGGCAGGTAGGACTTGAGACGGACTCGCACGAGCGCCCGGACTGGTTCCGGAAACGGAACGGACAGTTGTGGAAGATCTGAAAACACCGGATGTTCCAGCGTCGCCCGCTCCACGGTCATTGGCCACAACATCAGGTCCGAGGTTGTGGTGAACGTCAATGGGGTCGACTCCCCCTCCAGCGTGGCGGTCTCCAGACGCGCTCCTTTGGCGATCGGCTGGCCCAAGACCGCTTCCCCCAAAGACGCGGGCAATGCCGCGCCGATGACCGTCATCGCGGGAACCGGGGCCAGCGATTGCGGGGCGACCATTCCCAGAAGCGCCTCCGCGATCTCGGGAAAATCGTCGTCGATTTTGAGCCGGGTGCGGGCGTTGAGTCCCGCGACCGCCTCGATCAACCGTTCCACATGGGGATCGGGAACGGGTTTTTTCAGTTGGAGAACGCGGCCGGCCCCCTTGTGCCTGTCGGCGAATCGCGCCAGATCTTCACGCAGGAATCGCAGCTCATCGTTGTAGTAATCGAGCAGGTCGTCGCTCATGCCCCCCCCGCCTCCACCCGGTAGACCTGCGTGCCAGGTTCCATTTTCGACTGGAACTCGACCGTTTCGTGCCGCCCTTCAAACACCAGTGTCGCACGAATCTTGAATTCCACCGCTCGTATCGGTCCCTCGGCAACCTTCGGGAGAAAGACCCTCACCCGGGTCAACCGAGGTTCGAAGATCTCGATCAATTCCTCAACCTGCCGACACAGGTCAGCCTGACTGGTCGGACCGGCGAAAATGGCACCGGTAAAGTCGGGGAGGCCGTAATTGAGCAGCGATCGCTGCAACTGCTCGCAATGGGCGGGCCAGGTAAGCCACGACCGCTTGCTGTTTAACAGATTCGCCAAGTCGCGGCAGACCGATTTCGTGATCTCCCCCGGCCGATTCGCATCCTGACGAAACCGCAATTGCGCTTCCTCAGACTCTCCCACCGTCAACCGATCGAACAGGCTGGGAATCTGTTCCATTTCCTCGGGATTCGCTGCCATACTTAGGTCGCCGGCTCGTAGGAGAGCAACGAGACCGGATGGTCGAACCGCAAGTGCGAGATCTCCCGAATCGCCGGCTCGGCACCGTCGGCTGCGAAGAGTTTTTGTCCAAGTCCACGGACTGGATGACCTGGCTCACTTGTCCACGCAGTCGACCATCCCAGTTTCAGATTTTCATCGCCGCTGTGGACCGTTCCCTCATACACGCACGGGACGTGGACCTCCTTGGACGGGCCGTCAAACACGCTGATTTTCGCGGGACGCCACAGCAGATCGCGGGGCCGCTTGATCGGCAGCAATTCCAGCGACTCGATGTTCTCCCACGCGACCCAGGCATAGATTCCGCCGGGGTAGAAAACCTCAAGAAACGACGCGCACAAGTCGTCGAGGTCGCGCCACTCGGCGAATTTCACGTCGTCGACAAGCCCAGGGGTCGCGACCCGCTCGCGCTCCAATTGCCGGAGCGATTCCGCTGCCTGGACCACATCCCCCGCGCGAAGATCAACCAGCGCCTTGAGCGTGTCTTGCAATACCGGTGGGGGCTTGCCAAAAAACTCGGGGACACGTCCCGAGTCGAAAACGTCGCGCCGCCAGGTCGCCGCCCGGATCAGGTGGCGGAAGACCACGACCCCCGGCACCCATTTGGGTTCCAGGTCGCCCAACAATTGTGTCTGTTTGTCAGCCCGTTCCAATTCGGACTCGAAACACAACAGTTCGGCCAGCGGCCAGCGGTGGCCGGGATTGGAGGCGTCGCTACGAACGGCGGCCGTTGCCGACTCGATCGCGTCGCGCAATCGCCCCTGATTCAGAAGTTGACTGGCGGAGTCTGGAGTCATCGACCACTCGCGGTGTTGCGGGAAGCGATAAAGTTCATGGATCAGGCCTTGGGTTCCAACTCTGTCGTCAGACGGATCGCCGCCGTCAGGTCATCGAGTTCAAAGTGCGGCATGAGGTAAATGGAGCAATGATACATGCCTGGGCGGGCGGCATGCGGAACCACACGCACCAGTCCCTCACGCAGGGGATACCGCGCCCGTGTTTCAACCGAGGCGTCGGCGACGGTGGTGATATAATGCGCGAGCCACTCATTCAATTGCCGCTCGACCTCCGACGGGTCCGTCGTGTTCCCGATCTTGTCGCGAACGATCACCTTCAACTGTCGCGCGAATTGCGACGCGCACAGCACGTACTGCAACATCGACGACATCAGGGCGTTGGTGTTCGCGGTCTGCTGGTCGAGTTGCTTCGGCTTTTGCAGCGAGGGAACGCTGTAGAAAACCGGAAACGGGGTGTCGCGACTGGCGCAGAGGGGAACAAGACCCAATTTGGCGACACCTCGTTCCTGCTGTTCGGTAATCAGGACATCGGTTGGGCTCCGCGGCGCGACACCGTGCCGGTCGGTCTCGATCCAGCAGGCGGGGAGACGTGTCACCAGCCCCCCGGTTCGTTTGCCGACTTGGGCGCCACGAATCGACGCCAGCCAGCCCGATTCGTGGAAGGAACGAATCGCGACTTCACCAACTGCGAACGCACCAATGCCCCACAGCCATTTGCTGTTGTCGGGGCCAGCGACTTCTTCATTGAAACGAAACCCGTCGGTCCGGAGAGCCGTATCGCGATACGGGACACGCATAAGAATCCGGGGAACCACCAGTCCCAGAAATCGCGATTCGTCCTTGTCTCGGAGTTTGTTCCATTTGATCCAGGCGGCCCCCGTCCGGGCCCGCTCGAGTTGATCGAGTCGGTCCCGATCGAATGAAGGGTATTGTTCCTCCCCTCCCAGGATTTCAGGACCAGCCGCGGCGACAAACGGCGCGAAGGCCGCAGCCGCCACAATCGAGATCCCGGTCAGCAATTCGGTATCGCGTGGGGTGACGTCGAATTCATAATTGCCAATCAGCAGCCCGAACGGTTGACCACCGGGCATATCGAATTCTTCGCTGTACACCGCGCGAAA
>JAPLOC010001331.1 GCA_026692825.1 Planctomycetota bacterium
ATAGGAATCACTCCCATGTCGAAGTTCATCGCCTCCGCCCGTCGTCTCGCTGTTCGTGATGAAGGAGCCACCATGGTCGAATACGGCCTGATGGTCGCCCTCATCGCCGTCGTCTGCGTGGTGGCTGTCACACTCGTTGGTGGCAATCTCAGCACGATGTTCACTGCCATCGCTGGCTCGATCTAAATCCACCCGGACCGGGAGCGGTGTGATCGTTGTCGCGCCGCTCCCGTCCACCGGGATTTCATGTCGCTCATTGACTTTTCGCAGCACCGTCAGTCGCCCGGAGTCGCATCATGAGTCGTTTGGTCGTAGTCGCGCGTCGCCTGGCCGCTGGAGCCGAGGGGCCGCTCTGGCTGGAATATGCGTTGATGGTCGCGTTGCTCGCAGTTGTAAACGGAGGGGCGATCGCTCTGTTTTCCACGCGGGCGGGTGACCTGTTCGCCCAGATGCTGGGTTCTGTCTAACGAGTTCTGGAACCGTATCATGTGGGAAGTCACTCCCGTCCCGGCGATTGTCGTTGTTGCCAGCGTCGTGCTGGCCGCCATTTACGACGTTCGCTGGTTTCGCCTGCCGAATGCGCTCACGCTGACGCTGTTGGCGTCGGGGCTTGTCTATCACGGTTTCAGCCACCAACCCGACGCTTTGGGGCACAGCCTGCTCGGGGTGATGGTCGGTGCCGTGCCGATGTGGCTGGTTTACGTCCGCGGCGGGATGGGGGCCGGGGATGTGAAACTGATGGCCGGGGTCGGGGCCTGGCTGGGGGCCTGGATCACTCTGCACGTGTTGATCGTCGCGGGGCTATTGGGGGGGGCTTTCGCCGCCGCGCTGCTGTGGTCACGCCGGCGGTCGCAATCCGCCGAGCTGGAACTCGCATTACAGGCCGCGCCAGCCAGCGGGATGAATCGTATCGCCGCCCAGATTGCACGTCCCGACGCGCGGCGGAATCTGGTTCCCTTCGGTTTGATGATCGCGCTGGGAGTGGTGGTGACCGTCTGCCTTCCCGCGTCCTTCCTGCGTCCCCCCACTTAGCGAAGTCGCGTTTTCCAAGGGTTTCCGTAACACAAGCTGAAGTGCATCATGCAAACGAGAACGCTGCTGGTCATTGTCTTCGCGGTGCTGTTCGGAGTGATCGCCGCGCTCGGGGCGCTTTTCAAGCAGACTGCCGACTCGCCCATTGAGATGGTGTCGATCGCGGTGGCCAGTGTCGACATCGGACGCGGCGTGACACTGACGACCGACCAGGTGGCGATCAAACAGTGGCCTAAAGAGACCGCGCCCCAGGACGGGATCGCGGACATCGACAAAGTCATCGGACGAACAAATATTGTCGCGTTGGCCAAGAATGAACCGATCGTGAATGCGAAGCTCGGAATCGAAGGATCGGGGCCCGGGTTGTTGTCAATGATCAAACCCGGAATGCGTGCGGTCTCGATCCAGACCCCAAATATTGCGACTGGCGTCGCCGGTTTTGTGCTGCCCGGGAATAAGGTCGACGTGATCCTGACCATCACTCCAAATGGTGCCGACGATGGGTCTGGAGGGGGGACCACTGTCACTGTGCTGCAAAACGTCGAAGTCCTCGCGGTCGACCAGAAGATCGAGGCCCCGTCCGATCACAAGATGGATCCGAAGGAGTTGCGGTCCGTGACGTTGATGGTCACGCCCCAGGACGTACAAAAACTCGATTTGTCGCACAACAAGGGAGTTATGCGTCTGTCACTCAGGAATCCCTTGGATGACTCGATCACACCTGTCCCCAAAACCACACTGAAGCAACTGCGCACTGGAAAATACGATCAGACGCCGGAAAATGAAGAGGCGGACAAAAACGCACAGAAGAAACTGCGGCGGACGAGAGCCACTCCGGTTCAGATCGTCACGTTTCGCGGCCCCGAGGCGGGGGTCGTGACTCTTGGGGGACGAAGACGGGTGGCGGTCCCTGCGCCAGCCGAGGAAGTCACTGAGGAAGAGTCGTTGGTGGCCGCGTCGAATGAGGCGGGCCAATGAGCGCGACAATCGAACCCATTGGAGTGGCCACAACGCCGCAAGTCGATTCCACGCTCGGTGAAACGCGTTCGGCCAGGATTTTCGATCTTGTCGAACGGGTGATCGTGCTGCTGTTCTACGGCGGACTGGTCGCGCGACTGCTCGATCCGTTATTGCATGGCGGTGAAGGGGCGAATTTACTGCTCCTCCCTTCCGAGGGGCTGGTGTGTCTGTTTGTGTTGATCCGCCGCCCCAGCAACAACATTTCCCGCCGCTGGCAAGACTGGTTTCTCGCCCTGGCCGCGACGACCGCCCCGATGCTGGTCCAGCCTGGAGTGGGGGACTCGCTGATCCCCGTCGCCTGCGGGGCACTCCTCCTGATGACCGGCATGACGCTCCAGATCTTGGCGAAACTCGCCCTCGGTCGTCGATTTGGTTGCGTTCCCGCCCACCGGGGTTTGCAGCTTTCTGGACCGTATCGATTTGTCCGGCACCCCATGTATGCCGGCTACCTGCTCAGTCATATCGCCTTCCTGTTGATGAATCCCACCTGGGTCAACCTCGCCGCCTATGCGTTCTGCTACGCCTTGCAGACTCCCCGGCTCCTCTCCGAGGAACGACTCTTATCGGCCGACCCGGAATACGCCGCTTACATGCGTCGCGTTCCGTATCGCCTTGTTCCCTGCCTG
>JAPLOC010001332.1:0-446 GCA_026692825.1 Planctomycetota bacterium
AGTCGCTGGTGATCAACACGACCCGATCTCCGGCGGACGACTCCAGAGCCAGCGCCTTCATCCACAGGTCGTGCAGCTTTCCATCGGGAGCCCGCTTGGAGCCATAACCAGCCAGCCAGACCGATTTCTCGGGTGTGATGACCGCCCGGGAGACCCCCGCCTTCCAGACGAAATCTGCTGCCGACGCGGAGAACTGGCTCCCCATCCAAGCGACGCAGGTCAGTATCAGCGCGACGAGAGATCGCGACGGAAATCGGTTCATCACTGGAATCCTCAACTGAGATCGGGATGAGTCGGACGTTGCTCCGCGATTCTCTCAAAGTCCTCCGCCAATCGCGAATCATTCGCGACCAATTCTGGAAATTCCTGGAACACCGCCGCCAGCCGTTCCAGCGGAACTCCAATGACGTTCGCCGCGCTCCCCTCCATTTGTGTCACAAAGGGAT
>JAPLOC010001332.1:457-14207 GCA_026692825.1 Planctomycetota bacterium
CGCCGCGAGTTCTTCCTCGCTCCAGGGGCGCATTCGGATGACGGTTGCTTCGCATCCCGACACAACCAATTCGTCCCGGGTTCGCAGCAGACACCACCCGGTGAGTACTTCGTGGGAGACTCCCGAGATCGACCGCAGCATCCGTTCGGCGTCGTCGCGGTCGATCGGCTTTCCAAAGATCTGGCCCGCCACGTGTCCCACGGTGTCGGCGGCCAGAATCAAGCCCGTCGTGCCGCGCTGCAACACCGTGCGCGCCTTCCGCTGCGCGATGTGGATCAACCCGGAACGCAGATCGCCGAGCGACAGCGGATCGGGTTCATCGATCTGCGCTGCGACCGCGCGCACCTCGTAGCCAGCGTCGCGCAGAAGTTGCAGCCGGTATTCCGACTGACTCGCCAGAATCAATCGTGGCATCGATTCTCCGCGGGCAAGCCGCAGGCTCCTTGGGTTAATACTTGTAGAAACCCCAGCGGGTTTTCCGCCCGAGCCGGCCAGCGTCGACCAGTTGAACCAGCATCGGGCAGGGGCGGAATTTGGGATCCCCCAGCTCGGCGTGCAGCACGCGCAAAATCGACAGGCAGACATCCAGCCCGACAAAATCCGCGAGCTGCAGCGGCCCCATGGGGTGGTTGCACCCCAGTTTCATCAGCTCGTCGATCGTCGCCGCGTCGGCGGTCCCTTCCTGCAAGACAAAAATGGCCTCGTTGATCAAGGGGAGCAATACCCGGTTGACAACGAACCCCGGCTGATCCCGGACGATTAGCGGTTGCTTCAGCATCAACTTCGCGAATGAGATCGTCGTGTCAACAGTCGCGTCACTGGTTTGCAGCCCCCGCACCACTTCCACCGGTGCCATCACCGGGACGGGATTGAAGAAGTGCATCCCCACAACCAGTTCCGGACGCCGGGTGGCCGCCGCCAGTCGGGTGATGGAAATACTCGAGGTGTTGGTCGCCAGAATCGTCGTCGAGGGGCAGAGTCGATCGAGTTCGCAGAGAACTTCCCGTTTCAAGTCTTCCTGTTCGGGAACCGCTTCGATGACAAAACCACTGCCGGCGACCGCTGCGAGAGATTCAACCCACTGGATTCTTGCCAGGATCTGGTCTGGCGATTCTGCTGTGATCTTTTTCCTTTGAATTGCCTTGGCGATCGATTTTCGCAACGACTCCTGCGCTGACGTGCGGGCGGTTGGCGAGATTTCGACAACAGTGACACTCAAGCCTGCCACGGCCGCCGACTCGGCGATCCCGCGCCCCATGGTCCCGCCACCGACAATGGCAATGGACAGGTCGAGTGTGTCATTCAGCAGGTCAGTCATCGGGCGGCACTTTCTGGTGGGAAATCTCGCAGGCATTGTAACGTCGCGAAGCGCGTCCGGCACGGTACAATGCCCCCCTGCCCCTCTACAGAACTCCGTGCTGGAATTTCGTGATGCCCCTGCGACTCGCCATGCTGGGAATGTGGCACACTCACGCCGACGGAATGGTCCGTCAGATCTGTGCGCATCCCGAGGAATTCTCCCTGGTCGGCTTCCACGACCCGGATCCACAGGTTGTCGCGCAGAGAACGGCGCAGTGGAGTGATTTGGTACCGGGATTTCGTCTGTTCGATTCCCCCGCCGAGCTGCTTCGGCAGCCTTTGGATGGGGTGCTGGTGGAAGGACGCGTGTCAAGTAACGTCGGATTCGCCCGTCAGGCGATCGAGAGCGGATTCCCGGTGCTGCTGGAAAAACCTGCGGGCATCACGTTGAACGAATTCGTCGCGCTGGTCGACTCGGCCCGGTCCCGTCGACTGCACCTTCAGATGGCGTACCTGTTTCGGTACATGAGCGCCGTCCAGGAGTTGCTGGCGCGGCACCAGCGAGGCGACCTGGGAGCGATCTACCTGTTTCGGGGGAGGTTGCCCAAAGATCTCGCGTTGTATTCGCAGCTTGTGGAGGAGCTGGGTGTCTATCGCGGGGGGGTGTTCTTTGAGATGGCGGGGCACCTGATTGATCTGGCGGTCGCGCTGGCGGGGACTCCCCGGCGAGTGACGTCGTTCCTGCGACATCACCACACTGCGGGACCGGCGGACTATATTGATAACGGTTTGGCGGTGATCGAATTTGACAGGGCCTTGGCGGAAATTGATATCACGGGATTGGAGGTAGCCCCGTCGAGTCGCCGGATCGAAGTATTTGGAACGGGTGGAGCGGCGGTGATTCCCCATCTCGGGAGCGGTCATCTGGCCAACAACGCGGTTCAGCCCATCGAAATCTGCCGGGCGGGTGATTCGGAATGGACAACATTCAAACCAGCGGCAGCGACGCTTCAAATCAAGGACTTGCGCGAATTCGCCAATGTCGTGAACGGAAACAAGTCCCCTAGCTTCACGTTAGATCACGATCTGGTGGTACAGGAAACCCTGCTCCGCGCCAGCGAGATGTTAGATTCGACGCAAAATTAAGTATTCGCAATAGGGAACCTGAGCACAATAGGACCTTTGGGCAGCCTTGCTCCCGTGTCCGGGCGTGAGAGCGCATCGGGAACCGTTGATGCATCTTGATTGCGCCGATCGTCTCGCTTTGATACAGCCAGTCGCGGGACTGATTCATTTTGAAACAGACAGTATTTTGATGCAATTTGAGTGAATCATCAATCACTGGCCATTTTGTTTGAATTGGTTTACACGAATGAACAGGGCAACAGGTCTCGGAACTGTACCAAATTGCCACAGGGAACGGTTGTGGCGGGATCGGCAATCGCCTGGAATCCCAGCCCGCGTGGGGATCAAATAAAACAATCGCAACAACTTTAGCGACAAGACATTACGCCAATATTCTCACATCGCGAACGCACTGGAGGTTGGGGTTTGGCAGATTACAGTCCGCGACTCGGAATCAGTCCATTTAATGGGGGTTTCGCCGCATTGCACGTGTTCATTTTTTGTTCACCGGAACAGAGGTTGCGACACAAATCCGCAGAATACTGATGCAACAGGATTCTCAGCAGTTCCTGTGATTCGAGATCGGAAGCTCCAGAAGCACACCATGTCATCCACGATGTTCCTAACCGTCTCCCTGATACTCTGGGGACTGATGATCCTCGCTGCGTACTCAATGGGGTTTCTCAAACCATTGACCCTCTCCGCCCACATTCCTTCACTCGATGAACTCCGTCGCTCATTGATCCCTCGGCGACTGAGATCCAAGCCAGAAGCAGCGAACACGACCGCCTACACAATGGTCCCCTTCGTCGATGGTTCTCTGTTCGACGGTTACGAGGACGCGGGTTCACGGGACCAGTTGAACGAATCCGGGAGCATTTCACTTCCGCGACTTCCCGAAAAGGTCGAGGAACACTACCGCCAAGTTTTGTCACAGTCGCGATCAACGTATTGGTTCAGTCTGGCGCTGGTCACGATGGGCTACTTGGTGTTGAGCTTCGCCGGCTACCTGTTCATGCAGGCCGGAATCAGCGCGGCTTCGCTGCAAATCGCCGTCGGTCTGATCATGATCCTGTTAGCGAAACGACTCCACGCTCAGGGCACGAACAGCCTCAAGGGAATCACCACGATGTTCGAGCAACTCCGTGTGGAACGGCAGCGACAGGAGGCGCATCGCATGGTGGAGAAAATCGAAGCTCCTGTGGCTCGCGACGCGCTCCGAATTCATATGGCGATGAATTACGCTCGAATTTCGGGAGCTCACCAGGTTGTGGGTGCGCTCATTGAAGCATCGCGGCCTTCTGCAATACCCGAGGGAGGCGAAGACCCCGAACCACCGAAACCTCAAAAGCCGCCACGCCGGCCCAACCCAACTCCGTCGGCAAAAAAGCGGCAGAAAGCACCGGCACACCGGCCGCTCGATTGGGGAACGAACGGCTCGGTGTCGCGCAACGCGGCACCTCTCGAAGTGGTCGATGCGCAACCATTACAGATTGCGGTGGGGAGTTAATTGGCCCAAGGCCTGGTGTCCGATGATTGCCAAATGCCTGCGAAGGAACGATCCGAGTCCCCACCTACCGAACCAACGTCCCCGCTTTCAAACGATCGCGGAGTTTCGTTCTGGTGACGGTTGCACGCGGACCAGAACACCACCGAAACAGCGTTCGGTTCCCGCTGGCGTGTCGATCAACAGCGCCCCCTGGTCGTCGATTCCCAGGCACAATCCTGCAATAGTCCTCTCCCCCGCCCGCAACGAGACGGTTTGTCCCGCCAATAAACAATAGGCCCGCCACGCGTTCGCCAGTTCCGGATCTTCCTGCGCCAAAGACCGCGCGTGATCTCGAAACCGCCGCATCCAGTCGCACAGCAGCTCATTGCGATCTGTCGGCTTTCCAAGGGCGTCGATCAACGCGATGGCCGAGTTTCGGATTTCATCCGGTGCGTCAGCCAGCGAGTTGTTGACGTTCACTCCCATCCCCAGCACCAGTCTTCGTGCCGTGGTTCCAGTCGCGGGAGGAGCTTCCATCAGGATTCCCGCGACTTTGCGTCCTTCCAGGTGGACGTCATTGGGCCATTTCAGGCGGGGACGTCCTCGGGGAACTCGGTCTGCCAGCACTTCACACAGCGCCACGGCCGCCGCCAGTGACAACCGGGGCCACTGCGTGGCTTCCAGCGGAGGAATCGTTGTCGAAACAAAATCGGTCGCCGGGTCGAGGACCAGGGAAAACGTCAGCGATCCCGCTCCCGACCACCAACGGTTGTTCCCCCGTCCCCGGCCAGCCGTCTGCCGCTCCGCTCCAACCAGACACGGGGTCGCAACGCGAGCGTCTCCCGAGAGCGCGATCGCACGTGTATTTGTCGAATCGATCTCCGCGTGCCACTCGATCTGAGCGAACAGGTTGGATTTTTGCAGAAATCCGAGATCGATCACCGTTCGACCTGCTTGACCGAATTGACTGATCCCGCTTCCAGCGCCTTGAGCCTGCGGCGTTCGCGCCAGTATTCAAAGACCCCCGGAAGGATCGACACCACAATGATCCCCAAGATAACCAGCGTGAAATTCTTGCGGACCGACTCTAGATTTCCGAAGAGATATCCCCCCACAAGAAACAGCGCGATCCAGAGAACCCCGCCGACGACGTTGTAGGCCATGAACCGCTGGTAGGTCATCCGGCCCATGCCGGCAACAAATGGGGCGAACGTTCGCACGATGGGAGCGAACCGGGCGATGATGATTGTCTTCCCGCCGTAGCGCTCAAAGAACTCATGGGTCTTTTCGAGATGTTTGGGATTGAGGAGCCGGAATTTTTCCCCCTGGAACAGACGCGGGCCGAGCCGCGATCCAATCCAGTAGTTCACGGTATCTCCCAGAATCGCGGCAACCGTCAACGACACCAGCAGGATCGGCAGGTTGAGCATCGGTTCGTTCGTTTCTTCATTGATCCGCGCAGCAAACGCTCCCAGCGCGAACAGCAGCGAGTCACCTGGCAGAAACGGCGTGACCACGAGTCCGGTCTCGCAGAAAATCACCGTGAACATCAGCACGTAGATCCACGGCCCCCATTGCACGATCAGATCATCGAGATGTCTGTCGACGTGTAGAATGAGATCCTTAAATTCCAGCAGTAATTCCATGGAGTCGGTCGGGGGTGAGTGGGGGCGATGCGCGCCAATTCAAGACTCGCGCGATGGTTGTCCGGTCAACGACGGGAACTCTCAGATTCCGCCCCGGCGAGTGGAACCTCAGATGGTCCCTGGCTCAGATCGTAAGAACGGGGAACAAACTCGTAGACGTCGTAGCACAACCGTCTGAAGGCGGCCGCCGGATGCCCGGGGTCGGTCAATTCGACCTGGTACTGGTTCTGGCGGGCCACAGTGTAGCGACTTTCCATCTCCTCCATCCATTGTGAAAACGCGGCTTCGTCCCGTGGTGCCGAATCGGAATGAAACAGCACGCACCGGACTGGCGTTTCGCCACGCCGGACCACCTCGCGGGCCTTTTCCGGCGTCAGAGGCGATTTCTGGAGGATCCGCCGATAGCAGCGGTACGGTGTCCGCAGGGAATGTCCATACAGCCGAAGTCCCAAGTCGTCTTCGACACACACCGTCGGAACCGTGCCAGACGAACCCCAGAACCACCGTGCGAACCCCTGGTGGGCGAGGTCTGCGTGCGTCTTATAGGGGGCCGCAAGATCGCGAACCGTTGTACCCAGCGCCAGCAGCAAACACGCCGCACATGCCAGTCGCCAGGCATGCGTGCGCCATTCGAGTGACTTCATCGATTCAATCAGCGCCCCTCCCCCCGCCGCGAAGGCCAGGATGATGAATGGGGCCAGGTGCTGTGCCAACCGGGCGTGACCTCCGTAGGGATAACGGTGCAGAGCGGCGGCCAGCAGCGTCAGTCCGAAAGCAGATCCCCCCGCGATCAACAGCCATCGCGGTCCCCGCCGATACAGGCAGAGCCCAGCAACGCACCATGTCGTTGGCGGTCGCGCGATACTGATGCGCGGCGTTCATCCAGACAATCGCTCCGAACACCCCCACCAAAAGCACATTGTAGACCACAAACGGAATGACCACCCGCCGGGCGGGGAGTTTTCCCAACCGCCAGTCGGCGGCGAAAATCGCCGTCACCGTCAGACTCGCCGCCCCGCCAACAAAAACCGACGGAAACGAAATCATCAGGATCGGGGCGACCACCGCGGCCAAGACCCACAACCACAGCGTTCGTCCGCGATCACGCTGCCATTCCACAACGCACGCCAGGATCACGAGCGCGCACATCAGATCTCCCGCATACGGCTTCACCTCGGCCCCCAGGCGGATCGGGTAGTAGGCGACCGCCAGTGTCGCGACCGCCAGTACCTGCGAAACCCCCGAAAGCAGCCGACGGGCCACCTGCCGCATCAGCAGCATGCTCGCCAGTCCACACAGACAGGGGAACAGGCGTAGTGACCATTCGTGAAATCCCAGGAATCCCGTCGCTGCGAGTTCGGCCCAAAGAAAGCCAACCGGGGCAACCTGATTGTTGTTGAGCGGCTCGGTTAGACCGCGATAGTCGCGGTCGAGAAAATTGTCGGCGAGTTGGAACTCATCGCACCACAGAGGAAAGGGGAGCGCGAATCGACACAACCGTAACGCGATCCCTAACCCCACAAACAGCCAGGTCCACTGTTCGACCGTCCCCGACATCCCAAACCATCCAGGAAGGGACAGGCGTGGCGACTCGGCGGGCGCAGGCCAAACCGGTGCAGGTATTCCTTGCGTGAACGGGGGACTGGAAACCTCATCCATGAGCGAGTTCCAAACGATTGAGTCGGCAGGGCCCGGCGTGAACCACGGAGGGGGTCGGGGGCTGAGAGGCTGTCGTGTGACGCGATCCCGTCGCGTGTTTGCCACAGCCGGAGCGACGCCGCGGAGCGTCGTCGCTACAAGACCGACACCCCACGTGGCGCGAGGGGGGAACGGCGGACTTTAGCACCCGACGCGAATTCGCAGAAAGAGCAGTTTTTCATCAACCTTTCGATCTGGACACATCACTCCATTTGCGATATCACCCGCAAACGAAGTCCCTCAGTTTTCCGTTCCCGTTTTCCACGCCCGGTTTTCAAAACCGGCGGAGGCATGGATGCCTTCAGCGGTCCCCGACACGCTGCGCGACCCCGCCACATCAGCCCGGTACGGCTTGCTCGTTCCCGTGCTGATGGTGTTGTCGATCGTTGTCATCGTCGTGCCGCTCCCGGCGTCGATTCTCGATCTGCTGCTCTCCGCCAACATCACCGCGGCCGTGGTCATTCTGCTGACGACGCTCTACGTGCGCAAGCCGCTCGATTTCAGCGCGTTCCCCGCGCTGCTCCTGGGGACCACGCTGCTGCGGCTGGTCCTCAATATCGCCTCGACCCGGCTGATTCTCACCAAAGCGGCGACCGACGGTCCTGCGGCGGCCGGGCGTGTGATCGAGACGTTCGGTGAATTTGTCGCCGGTGGGCAACTGGCAGTCGGCTTCATTCTGTTTCTCATTCTGCTGGTGGTGCAGTTCCTGGTGATCAACCAGGGGGCGTCTCGCATCAGTGAGGTCGCGGCCCGGTTCGCGCTCGATGGGCTTCCGGGGAGACAAATGGCGATTGACGCCGACTTGCAGGCGGGGGCGATTTCCGCCGACGTCGCCCGGCAACGTCGCGAACAACTCACGATGCAGGCCGACTTCTACGGGGCAATGGATGGTGCCGGCAAATTTGTTCGTGGCGACGCCATGGCGAGCCTGGCGATCACGGTCATCAACATCGCGGGCGGGATGTACGTGGGGGTCATCGACCAGGGCCTGCCGGTCGGTGAAGCCGTTCAGATCTTCACCCGCCTGACCATTGGTGACGGACTGGTGACACAACTCCCCGCGTTCCTGATCTCATTGGCGGCGGGGCTGTTGACGACTCGGACTTCCGTCGATTCCGATCTCCCAGGTCAGATGGTCGGGCAACTTTTTGTGCGGACGGAATCACTGATCGCGGCAGCCGTGCTGCTGTGCGGCTTGTCGTTCACGGGGCTGCCCCGACTGCCCCTGTTGACAATCGCCGGTGTCCTGGGAGTCGTCTCGTGGACACTGCGGCGTGCCGCGCCACAACCCGCGGTCGTTGACGCGACTCTCGCGCCTACCTCCAGCGCGCCGGCTCCACGTTCCGCCGGCCCCGAGGACCGCCTGTTTGTCGAACCGCTGGAACTGGAATTGGGATACGCCCTAATTCGACTCGCGGATGCGACCGCCGGGGGTGATCTGCTCGACCGGGTGACGCGGGTCCGTACCGAATTCGCACAAGACATGGGGACACTGCTCCCCCGGGTCAAGGTGCGCGACAATCTGCGTCTGGACGCCCGGCGTTACCAGATCCGGATTCATGACGTTCCTGTCGCCTGGGGAGAAATCCAACCGGAGGCGGTCCTCGCGATTGAAACTCCAAATGTTCTCGCCCCCCTCCCGGGGATGCGAACGTTTGACCCCGTCGAAGGCCGCCCCGCGCTGTGGATCGAGCCGGCGATTCGAGATCGCGCGACCGTTCTGGGCTACCAGACACTCGACCCCGCCGGCGTTGTCGCGATGCATCTGGCCGACGTGGTTCGGGGCCATTGCGACGAACTGCTTTCGCGGCAACAGGTGTATCAGTTGCTCGAAGCGTTGAAACAGCGTTCCCCCCGCTTGGTCGACGAACTGATCCCTGCGGTCGTGACCGCCGGTCAGTTGCACCAGGTTCTCTGCCGGCTGTTGCACGAACGCCTGCCGATCCGCAACCTGGAAACGATTCTGGAGACGCTGGGGGACAACGCGGGGCGCGGCGAGGAATTGTGGCGACTGACGGAACGGGTGCGGCAGGCTCTCGCCCGCGCGATCTGCCAGCAGTACCGCGACACCGATCGACTGCTCAAGGTGGTGACGATCGATCCGGAGTTCGAAGCCGCCCTCGCTCGCGGGTTGAATTATTCCGACCAGGGTCTGGAGGTGAAGCTGTCCCCCACGATTGTCGAATCGTTGCTGTCGGCGATCGCGGAACAGATCGACGCGCTGACCGAAGTGGGCCGACCCGCCGTCCTGTTGACGACGTCGGAACTGCGGGCTCCCCTGAAGCAACTGACGGAATCAACCTTGCCGACCCTGGTTGTGATCAGCACGCCGGAAGTCACCCGGGACACTCGCGTGGAAGCGTTTGGAAGAATCTTCGGTGACCGGCCGCTCGCGACGGCTGGTGCCCCACTCGCGCTGGCGACGCGAGCCTGAGCCCACAATCCATGCCCGAGAAGCGACCTATGCCGGAATCGAGTCCCACACCCAACGACGTTCGCACGTTCTCCGCCCAAAGTCTGGCGGAAGCGCTGGAGCTGGTCCGCAACGCGTTGGGGCCGGATGCGGTGATTCTCGAAACGCGTGAAATTCAGCGACCTCGCTGGCAGTTCTGGAAGCGCGAAGAGCGTTGGATCGAAGTGTCGGCGGGAACCGGTATTCAAGCTCCGTCGCGGTTTCTGCGTGGACCGTCCAGCCGGCCGGCCGTGATCCCGCAAGCAACCCCTGCCCTGACTGCAGGGGCCACCCAATCCGACAATCCCCCCTCAATTCGCGTGCATGAGCTGTCGGCATCGGGGGCGGTGTCACGACCCGCAGCTCCCCCGGTCGTTGTTCCTCCGGTCGCCGCCGAACTCGCCGCTGGCCAAGCCGCCATGTCGCGCCAATTGCTGTCGATTCAACAAATGGTCGCCCAACTCTCTCAACAGTCCGCCGCCCGGGCCGACGAACTTCCGCTGGACCAGTTCGAAGTTTTCACCCGGCTGATTGACGCCGAAGTCGACGAGAGCCTCGCACGAGAACTGGTGGCCAAACTCCACCAGCAGTCTCCCACGGAGAGTTCGTTCGCAATCCTCCGTCCCAAACTTCAGTCTCTCCTGGAAGCGGGCATCCGGTGCGCTCCACCGATCGCGGTGACTCCGGGTCGCCGCCGCGTTGTGGCGCTGGTCGGACCGACCGGCGTGGGAAAAACGACAACAATCGCGAAACTGGCAGCCAATCTGCGGATCCGTGACGGGGTGAAGATGGGGCTGGTCACCGTCGACACCTTTCGCATCGCCGCCGTTGAACAATTGCGGACCTATGCTGAGATCATTGATCTGCCCATGAAAGTCGTCACCACGACGCTGGAAATGCGGCGGGCGCTCGACGAACTCGCGGGGCTTGACCTGGTCCTGATCGACACCGCCGGTCGCAGCCCGCGAGATGATCTCAAGATTCAGGAATTGCGTCTCTTGCTCGAAGAGGCTCAGGTCGACGAGGTGCATCTGGTCCTGTCGCTGGTCGCGAGCCTGAAGAGTCTGCAAACGACCGCCGCGCAATTCACTCAGGCCGGGGCGACCAGCCTGATTCTCACAAAACTCGACGAAGCGCTCGGGATGGGGGCGCTGGCTTCCGTCGCCCGCAGAATTCCACTGCCGATCAGCTACCTGACGACGGGCCAGGACGTGCCCGACGATATTGAACCCGCTTCCGCGCGACGCGTCGCCCGACTGGTGTTGGGTGACGAACACGTAGGCTCCCGTTTGCGGAACGCCGCATGATGTTAGAAACCACCTTGCCCGACCAGGCGCAGATCCTGCGCGGAATGATGCAGCGCCACGGGTTGCCCCCCGACCCGCCAGCGGGACCGCGGGCCCGCACCGTCGCTCTGACGAGCGGCAAAGGAGGAGTCGGGAAGAGCGTGTTGTCGCTCAACCTGGCGATCGCCCTGCGAAAAATGGGGCATTCCGTCTGCCTCCTCGATGCCTGCCTGGGGTTGGGAAGTCTCGATCTGTTGTGCGATCGGCAGTCGTATTGGAATCTGTCGCATGTCGTCAGCGGGGCGCGCACCGTGGCTGACATTGTGATCGACGGCCCCGCCGGGATCTCGCTGGTGCCCGGTGCCAGCGGACTCCTCGATCTCGCCGACTGTTCGACAACGGCCCAGCGGGCGATTCTCGATCAGCTCGCAGACCTGGAACAAAGTCACGACTACCTGGTGATCGACACCGGGCCGGGAATTCATGAGCAGGTCCGCCGGTTCGCCCTGGCCGCCGAATTGGTCTGCGTGGTCGCCACGCCCGAACCGACCGCCGTCGCGGATGCCTACGCATCCGTGCGGGCGCTGACCGCCAACTCGTCGCACTTGGAGCCCCGGCTCATCGTCAATGAAGTCGATTCTCCCGAACAGGCTCACGAGATTCTCTCACGGGTGCAGCGCACGGCGCGATCGTTTCTGAACGTCTCGGTCGCTGGCGTGGGCTATGTCCCGTACGACCAGGCGGTGCCGCGCGCCGTCGCCCGCAGGTCACCAGTTCTGGTCGATTCTCCCCGGACACCAGCGTCGCGGGCAATTGAGCAAATCGCCCACAAGCTGGCCGAGACGCTTTCTCCCCGTTCCGAATCGCGGCCGTTTTTCGCGCGGTTCGCCCCCCTTCTGTCCCGTCACGTCGCGTAACTTCCCCCCCTGTGCGTCGTCGCAATTGGAAGAGTTTGCCGGTTGCGATGGATTTTCTCAACTTCCCGAGTTCAACGATCGATACTAATTCCGGTAGCTGGTGCGAGTGAAACGGCACGACGCGGTTTCCTCTCACCCGCCCCCCCGGCCTGTCGCGGCGATTCTCGCCGGGACGCGCCGCGTGGGCATCGCGGCCACCGGAACATCATGGAGGATTCAATGGTCACGAAGGTCGAACGCGACATCGCCGATGTCTGGCGCGAATTCAAGCAGGATCAATCCAACAAGGACTTGCGGAACCTGCTGATTGAGCGATTCCTGCCGCTGGTGCGATTCAACGCCGAGCGAGTCTGGTCAAAACTCCCCGACGGTGTCGATCTGAACGACCTGATCTCGGCAGGGGTCTTCGGGCTGATGGACGCCATCGAGGCGTTCGACCTGACCCGCGGGGTGAAATTCGAAACCTACTGCGTCCCGCGAATTCGGGGGGCGATGCTCGACGAACTGCGGACGATGGACTGGGTGCCGCGCCTCGTGCGGAGCAAGGCCAGCAAAGTCGAAGCGGCCCGCAAGGCGGCGGAAGTCGAAGTGGGACGCCCTCCCACCAACGCCGAAGTCGCCGCCAAGATGCAGATTCCCACCGAGGAATTTGAAAAGCTCAAGGCCGAGGCGGCCGCCGTCGGACTCGTGTCACTCAACAAGAAGTGGTACGAAACCGACAGTTCGAAGGATGTGCGCGAAGTCGACATCCTGGAGGACAGCAAGGGGATTGATCCCACGAACGGGATCCAAAAGCGGGACATCATGAAGCTCGTGACGAAAGGGCTGAACCGGAACGACGGCGCGACGCTCGGCCTGTCGGAAAGCCGCGTCAGCCAGATGCACTCCAGCATCGTCGCCCGGTTGAAGGAACAACTCCGTCAGCGGAAGCCCGAGTTTTCGTCGTAATCCTCGGGACCCCGCTCGGGGGTCGCCTTGGAATTCATTCAGGCCGGTGACGACATGTTCGTCACCGACCTTGCGTTTTTTGATACCGCGAGTGGGGTGGTTTGTTTTGACGCCGTGCGGGGTATAACCCGACATGCCTCGATCGCGACTCAGACCCCTGCCGAGCCGGCAATCGCGAAAGTTGATATTCTGACGACCTGGATTCTCGTCGCTCGTTTCCATCGCTCCCATGTCGCCATGGGACACCCGAGGAGTTGTCGCATGCGAGTTCTTGTCGTCGTTGCATGGTTGTTCCTGATCGCGGTGGCGGGTGATGCGTTCGCTCAACCTGCCGGCCAAAACAAAAAAGAGTCCACTCGCCCCCGCCCGAATTACGATCCCCCAAAAACCCAGCGGCCAGACGCGGCGACGCTCACTCAGATCGCCGAGAAGACCGACGAATTGCGGGCGGCTTTAGCTTCACTCCGCACCAGAAACCTCCCCGATCCCCTGATGATCGATGTGGAAATCTACCTCAAGGCGGCGGAGAATATCGTCCGATTCGATGAGTGGTACACCGCCGAGAGTGGCAAGTGGGCGCTGACCACACTCGACCAGGGACTCGCTCGGGCGAAACAGGCCGAAGGGGGATCTCCCGTCTGGGCGAATGCGCCGGGGCAATGGGTACTGCGGGCGTATCGGTCGGCGGTAGAGGGTTCGATCCAACCGTTCGCGGTTCTCTTGCCGGCGGACTACGACCCCAGCCGTCAATGGCGGCTCGATGTGGTGTTGCACGGTCGCGATTCGTCTCTGACGGAAGCGAAGTTCATCGCCACCCACGTTGGCAACGCACCCGAGGGACTGGGGCAGATTCAACTGGAGGTTTACGGCCGTGGGAACAACGCCTACCG
>JAPLOC010001333.1:0-614 GCA_026692825.1 Planctomycetota bacterium
CGGGGCGGGCAGTGGCTGAAACCGGGATTGCGTTTCGGGAATGCGGGCGAGCAGTCCAGCGGCCACGGTCGATTCGATTCCCTCGTCGTCCGGCGCGACAAACCGCACCGCGTGTTCCGAGGGTCGGACCGATCCGAAATAGCGGCCATTGCCAACGCCCAAATCCTGTGAGTTCATGCGAAGTTCCGCGTTGCGAAATGCGAAGGTGTCGTCGGGGCGAACAATCACGTTATACCCGGCCCGGTGGAAATTGCGACATGGAACCCGGACCGTGGTTGCGAATCGATCGGGAACCGGTTATTTGCGTAGTGCCCCCGTCCCACTCTTCCACGAACCCATCCGCAATGGCCCATCACGTTTTCGCCTGGCTTTCTGGATTTGGCTGGACGATCATGCCGTACGCGCCGTACCGACTCCTGCAAGTTCCAGGTGAGCCGCGAGCCGTGATCGCCCAACACGTCGGTGTCTGGGGACGACGATCGGCAAAGGTGTCGATCTTAGAAGACGGCGCGAGTTTTTCCCGGTCGCGCATTGGGATGACGCTCTTCCCCCGAACTGTGGCGGATGTATTCCCGGGGTCGGCCCGGCCGCATATCGCAGGGAATGCACAGTCC
>JAPLOC010001333.1:642-9475 GCA_026692825.1 Planctomycetota bacterium
CTGCGAAATTTTCTCGATCCGCTGGCCGGGTGGCTTCACTCTGGAATCAACCGCCGAATTCCCTCCACCATTTGAACTGGTGGGAGAGGAAGACGCGCGACTTTGGATCCAGGGACCGGTCGAGCACGCGATTCTGCCCCCGCTCGCGGAGATGAAAACCGAAGACCAAACCATCACTGCCATTTCCAACTGCGGAGAACATCCGCTGGTGGAAATGGCCTATGAATTGGACGGTCAGCAATGGCGGATGTTTCACGTCGTGGTGAAACGGAATCCGGTGTATTCCGTTGTGGTCTCTGGACAGGCCCCGGAAACACAACGGGAGAACCTGCTGCGAGGAGTGGAACTGATCGCGACCAGTTTTGTCTTCCACCCCGAGCCGTCACCAAACGTCACGGGCTGACGGCTGGGGCAAACAGGAAGTAACCTCCCGTCACCGCCGCTCCCTGCACGATCGCCGCTTCCGTGTTCCACGGAATCTGGTAATACCGGTACGGGACACACGATCCCGGCCGATGCCAGCCGAGAACGTACCGCTTCTTGCACACGGGGTCGATCGTCATCTGATAGGGAAGCCCCAGCAGTTGCGTGGCGAACAACCCAGTCGAGAAGAACGGCTGCACCAGATGATGCCGCGTGTGTCCGTAGCGTTCCAGCGCGAAATCTTCGAAATAGATCGGCAGGTGATACAGATTGCTCGGTTCCCAGCAGTAGTTGATCTGACCGAACGAACGCTGGCCAATCGCCGCGACGTTGCTGTTGTGAGGATCGACATCAACCAGACGCTTTTCCTCGGGACATTCCGGGCACGCCTCGGCGTTGTATTCGGTCCCCGCTGGCGGGCAGTCGGGACAATCGACACCGGCCGGACGCGGGCAAAGGTTGTCGCACCGTTTGCCCGTCCCGTCGGGTGAATAGTCGTAGTGGGGCAGAATCTCGTTGATCTTTTTGAACCGCCGATTCACCTGTTGAGTCGGAACCGGTTCGAGGTCGGCTTCGTCGGCGCTGACCTGCCGAACCAGACTCTCAACACTGGCCGACGGGGCGAGAGCGGCGTTTCGTGGCGCGTCCGCCGGTGGGGCCTTGGGAGGATAATTCGCCGCCGTCGCGCGGGGGACGTACCCCGCAGGGCTGGAAGAATCGACCTCGGGAACCGCGACTTTGGCTTGCGACCCGGTCGCCGGCGCGGTCGCGGCGGAACTCCGCGCGGGCTGCGCCACCTGCTGCGGTTCTTCATTCGCCGGCAGGTGCGATCGATAGGCTGTCCCCGATCGGTTCAAGGTCGGCAGCGTCCGCAGCGATCGCTGAATCGGCTGCGCCCCCTTGGGGGGTGCCGCCTCGAGTGTGGCGGCCCCCACGCACACGAGGGCGATTGAGGCGAGCCAGCCGGCCCGCTTACCGAACGTCGACGTGTTCGGCGGTGTAATTGGGCGCTTCTTGTGTGATGACGATGTCATGCGGGTGGTTCTCCCTCACCGAGGCCGGTGTGACCTGTATGAATTTCGCTTCCGTGCGCAATTCCGCAATGGACCTGACGCCGCAGTATCCCATCCCCGCTCGCAATCCACCGATGAGCTGGTACAGGAACTGGTGCAGGTTTCCCTTGTAGGGAACGCGTCCCTCGACCCCTTCGGGCACGAGTTTCGCCGCTCGTTTGGGATCATCCGACGACACCGCCTGTCGATAGCGGTCGGCGCTTCCCTGAACCATGGCACCAAGCGAACCCATGCCACGGTACTGTTTGAAGCTTCGACCCTGGAACAGGATCATGTCGCCAGGACTCTCCTCCAACCCCGCCAGCAGGCCCCCCAACATGACGCAGTGGGCACCGGCCGCCAGGGCCTTCGTAATGTCTCCGCTGAATCGGACGCCGCCGTCCGCGATGATCGGCACGTCGGAATCGACGACCGCGCGGGCGGCGTTGGCGACCGCGGTCAATTGCGGCACGCCGACGCCCGAAATGATTCTGGTGGTACAAATCGACCCGGGACCGATCCCAACTTTGATGGCATCGGCACCGGCCCGCATCAGGGCCGCCGCTCCCTCCTCCGTCGCGACATTGCCGGCGATCACATCGATCGTCCAGCGCTTCTTGATTTCGCGCACGGTGTCGATCACGTTCTTCGTGTGGCCGTGGGCGCTGTCGACCACCACCACATCCAGTCCCTTGTCGATCAACATTTCGATTCGGGCGTAATCATGAACACCGACGGCGGCACCAACCCGCAGTCGGCCCCGCGCATCTTTCGACGCGTGCGGGAACCGCAGGTTCTTGTCGATGTCCTTGATCGTGATCAATCCCTTCAACTGATAATCTTCGTCAACCAGGAGAAGTTTCTCGACCTTATTTTCCCGGAGAATCCGTTGAGCCGTCTCCAGACTGGTGTTTTCGGGCGCGGTCACCAGTTTGTCTTTGGTCATGACCTCCGAGATCCGTGTACTCTGGGACTCCAGAAACCGCAGATCCCGCCGTGTGAGTATCCCCCGCAGCTTGCCATTTTCGGTGATCGGAACTCCACCAATGTTGCGGGAGTCCATGATGTGGCACGCCTCACCCACGGTCGCATCGGGGGGAAGCGTCACCGGGTCGACAATCACCCCGTGTTCACTCCGCTTCACCCGGTCGACTTCGAGCGCCTGCTGCTCGATCGCCATGTTCTTGTGGATGATGCCGATCCCCCCTTCCTGTGCCAGGGCGATCGCCATCTCGCTCTCGGTCACCGTATCCATGGGACTCGATACGATGGGCACATTGATCCCAATGTTGCGCGTCAGCCGGGTCGACACGTCGACGCTCGACGGCAACAGCTCGCTGTAGGCTGGCTCCAGCAGAACATCGTCGAATGTCATTCCTCGAGAGACAATGCGATCTTCCATGGAAACAGCTCCTTGTGAGTGGTTCGAGACGACAGGGGACGAAAGAATCAACGCGCGGAATCGGACAGATCGGACGGGTCGGCGGGGTCGGCACACCGCGTGACGCCAGCCGGTTCGCCTGCTTCGACGCCGCGAACCTGCAAAGCGCGCGACAATGCGACCAGTTCCGGAACGGGCAACTGCTCGGCACGCGAATCGGCGGCAACCCCCGCCGCCAACAACGCGGCGTCGAGCTGGACGCGATCGAAGTCGGGATACATGCCGGAGAGCACTTTGCGTACGACCTTGCGGCGTTGTTGAAACAGCCGCCGCACGAATTCGTGAAAGAAACCGCGGTCACCCAGCTCGTTCCGTTTCGCCAGGTCCGGAACGATGCGTACGATCGCGGAATCGACTTTGGGACGTGGCCAAAAGGCGGCGGGACCGAGCTTCTTGACGATCTTGACGTCGCACTGCGATTGCAGCCACACCGCGAGCGAACCGTAGTCGTTGGTCCCGGGAGCGCCCCGCATCCGGTCGGCGAGTTCCCACTGAATCGTCACGACCATCCGCTGCCAGTTCAAATCACTCGCCACCAAGTTCGAAATCACGGGTGTCGCGACCGAATACGGCAGATTGGCGATCAGTTTCAATCGCGACTCAGGAATCGCATTGAGCCGCTCGGTGACGACCTCCAAAACCTGCGGTGACAGTTGATTCTTCGTCGCGAGGATATCGGTCAGGAGCAGAGTGGCGTTGGAAAACGGAGCGAGTTTTTCGCACGCCAGACCGTGGACCCGCGGATCGATTTCCACCGAAACGACCGCTCCCGCCTGCTCGGCAAGAAACGCCGTCATTCCTCCCGTTCCGGTTCCGACCTCCAGAACCACATCCTGCGCCGTCAGTTCGGCCTCGGCGACCACGAACTCCAACAGGTTCAGGTCGATGAGGAAATTCTGACCGAGATCGTGACGCGGATGAAAACCATGTTCATTGAACAGGTCCATCAGCCGGGTTCGCGTTTGCCGTTCGGCTTCAGGCATTTTCCGCCCCCGCCGACCCCGGCAGTTGAACCAGCTTCAGGACGTACTTCCCGAGAATATCGGTTTCAATGTTCACGGTGTCGCCAACCTGTCGCCGTCCAAGTGTGGTCGCCTGCAACGTGTGCGGAATCAGCATCACACTGAACCGCGTCGACTCGACCTGAACAAGCGTTAAACTGACGCCGTCGACCGCGATCGAGCCTTTGGGGACCATCCCGCGCGACAGCTCTGCAGGAACCCGGAACCACATCGTACACCACTCACCATCGTGCGTGATCGAGTCGACGATCCCGACACCATCCACGTGCCCCTGGACGAAATGCCCGCCAAGCCGACCATCCACCGGAAGCGCTCGCTCCCAGTTGACGAACTGACCGGGCCGCAATTCCCCCAGGTTCGTCTTCGCCAGTGTCTCGAACCCAGCCTGGAACCACCAGCCGAGCGAGTCGCTGGCGATTAGAGTGAGGCAGCAGCCTTTCAAGGCGACGCTGTCGCCGATTTTCGTGGATTTTGCCGGCTCGGCCCCAGCAGCCACACAGACCCGCCGGGCGCTCCCCTCGGGGAGAACCGCCTTGACCTCAGCGAGACCTTCGACCAGACCAGTGAACATGGTCGGCCGATTATAGTCGATCGAAGGAGATTCGCGCAGGTCTGCGACGATTTTTTGGATCACTCCGCAAACTCCGCAGGATCGACTTGACCAACGTTCACACGGTACCGGCCAACTCCGCTTCCCGGGCCGCCTGTTCCGCCTGCTCCGCTTTCAAGTCGTCGATCAACGGCCACAACACGTCGATGTCCTCCTTGAAAATGTCGCCAATCAAGACGTCGGTCACCAACCCCTTGTGTTGTGGATGCTTGCGGACGAACCGTCCGAAACTCAGTCCGTCGTAGAATTCACAGACGAGCCGGCGCATCCGTTCCATGCCGGCGGCATAGGCGGGCTCCCACTTGCCAAGCTGGGCCGCTGAGGTATCTCCCTTCGACAACCCTTCGGAAACCGCGTCCGCCGCCATCTGTCCCGAGACCAGCGCCAGCAAGACTCCCGAAGAGTAGAGTGGATCCAAAAACCCGTACGCGTCCCCCACCATCACCCAACCATCCCCCGCCGCCCGCGTGGCGCGGTAGGAATACTCTTTTTGTGCCCGGAAGATGTCGCAGCGTTCGGCGTTCTGGATGCGAGGGTGAAGGCCCGGGCAACGTTCGACTTCTTCGAAATAGAGCTGTTCGAAGTCGGTCGTTTCGCGGTTCTTAAAGAGATAGTCATACGCAGCCACGACCCCGACGCTGACAATGTCGTCATGCAGGGGGATGTACCAGAACCAGCCGTTCTTCCCCTTTGTCTGCATCACAATCGTCGCCCCCTCGTCGCGCCCCAGATCGCGGTAGGCCCCGCGCCAGTAGGTCCACAAAGCGGCTTTCTTCAGAATCGGATCCCATTCGCGCAAGCCCAGCTTGCCCATGATCATCGTCTGCTGTCCGGTGGCGTCCACGACCACCTTCGCCCGGACTTCCTGAATGGGGGCATCGGTCCCCGCGGAGACCCGCACGCCCGTCGCCCGATCCCCTTCCATCAGAACATCATGCACGCGCGCCCCTTCGAACACTGTCACCCCGTGTTCGCGGGCGTTCTCGATCATCAGGTGATCAAACTCACTCCGACGAACCTGCCACGTCTGCGACGATTCGTGCGGCCGGTGATCGCAGAAGTAAAACGGTTCCGAGAGTTTTCCCTTCTCGGTGACAAACTGCACGCTGTACTTCTTGATGAAGTGGCTGCCCTTGAGCTTGTCCAGCATGTTGAGCCGCTTGAGAACCCAATACGTCTGGGGAATCAACGACTCGCCAATATGAAACCGCGGGAAGTGGTCGCGTTCAAACAACGCGACCCTGTGCCCCTGTTGCGCGATCAGTGTGGCCGCGGTCGTGCCCGAGGGACCGCCGCCGATGACGATGACGTCGTAGTTGCTGGAAGGGGCGACTGACATGGGGGTGTCCTGAAAATTGGAAGGAGGGATGTTCCAATGAACGTGTCGGAAAAACCTGGGCGTGGACGTCTTAAACCGCACTAAGGAAAGTGCGACCTTCATCCGAGCCGCGCCCGTCGGGAAGCGGTTTTCGACGGCCGCTTCCTATTCGTGGGGGGCGGAACTCCACGGACTGTTCGTGGTTTCGTGCGGCGATCTCATCTGCCGCAACAGGGCGACGATTTGCTTCAACGTTCCGACCGGAAGATGGCCAAGCTGGCGCTCGTGGCACGATCGCAACGGTTCTCGCATTTCGTCGAGCAGCTCGACACCAGCCGGTGCGATTCCCACCAGAACCGCGCGGCGATCCACCTCCGAGCGAACCCGTGTGACGAACCCCCGCTGCTCAAGCTTGTCGAGAATGCGGGTGATGTCTGGGGCGCGCGAAACAAGGCGATTCGCAATGTCAAGCGTCGCCAGCGGTAGCGGGTGCTGAGCCTGAAGCAGCCGCAAAACGTTGTACTGTTGTGGCGTCAGGTCGTACGGACGGAAGAACTCATCCTCCAGGGTGCGCAACCGGTCGTATGTCCGCCACAAGTTCAGGAACGCTTCCTGCTCGGGCGAATCAAACCGCGACGTGGGGGGACTCTCCGCATGTGAAACTGACATGGCCAGATTATAGCAGTCCAGACGATAGTTGTCCAGACGGGTATGTAGCCGTCTTTCTCTGAACGACCGGGCCAATTCATTTCAATACGAACGGCCCGCTTGTGAGGTTGCGCCAGCCTCCAGCGGCCGCCGCCGTTTCTTTTTCAACAGCCCGCTCCGAGGCTAGGATCGCCCGAACTCCAACATCTATGCCCGTTGATACTCGCACTGCCGACTCACTGCGCTCGCGGTCCGTTGAATTCTAGACAGGATGAAAGGGATCGAGAGGATGGACAGGATTGCCGAGGCGAATGTCGATTGTGGCGATTGGGAGTTTTGCGATCTCAGCCACTCTTCCCGAGAGCAGGAATGGCGAGCAACTCCATCCTGTTCATCCCTTTCATCCTCTTCATCCTGTCAAATTCTTTCCGTCCGTCGTACGCACTCTCGCCGCTGCACAACCACTTTCTGCAGCTCGGCCTCTCGGCCCACTCGCTGCGTTCGCTGGCCGTGGAACCCACCTTAGCCACCAAGCGGTCCGTTGTTCTTTTTCGGCTTCTTCACCGGCCTCGGTTCGGCTCCCCCCTCGTCGACAGCCGGCGGTTCCTCCCCTGCCCCGCTCGCGCGTCGCGCCCTTCGGTGTTTACCCGTTTCACGCAGCCGATCGATCAATTCCACCAATTCCCGTGGCAACGGCATCACGTGCCGCAGGTGTTCCCCTGTGATCGGATGATCAAATCCCAATTCCGCCGCGTGCAATGCGACCCGCGGTGCCCCGCTGTCGTCGGCCATGGGTGGCCCCGGAAACTTGCCCCGGTACACCTTGTCACCGCACAACGGGTGCCCCGCTTCGGAAAGATGAATCCGAATCTGATGCGTGCGTCCCGTTTCCAGTCGGCATTCGACCACGGTGTACTTGCCAATCCGCTCCATGGGTTTGACATGCGTCACCGCGTGCTTGCCCAGTTTCGGGTTGTGCGTACTCCCCCGGCGACCATCGCCGCGATCGTCGACCAGGTTGCTCTCAAAGGTCTGCTCGTCAACCTGCCCCTGCGCGACCGCGATGTACACCCGATCGAGGCTATGAGCGCGAAACTGCAGCCCGAGCGCTCGTTCCGCGTCGACCGTCCGGGCAAACACCATCAGGCCACTCGTTTCACGATCGAGCCGATGCACCGGTCGCAATCGCTTGGTCGGTCCCTTGGGTGCCGACTGCTTCCGTCCCTGAGATCCCTTTTTTCCAGGGGCCGAACCACGCGACGGGCCGTGCCGCTCGCGCTTTTCGACAATTCTCGGCAGGATCTCGTCGAGCGTCGGCTGCAACTGTTTGCGACTGCGGGGCCAGTCCCGTTCTTCGGGATGCCGCAGCGTCGTCATCCCCGCTGGCTTCTCGACCACGACCAGATGCTGGTCGATGTAACGGATCCGCACGTCATCTTCAGAAGGTGGAGCGGCGGCCGAGTGCGGGAGAATCTTCACCACCTCAGCCTCTTTCAGTCGGCGTCCCTCATCCAGACACAGGTTGCCATTGATCTGGATATGGCGGGCTCGCAACAGTCCGCGGACATCGCTCCACGACTGGCCGGCGAGCCAGTGACGCAGTGCCGAAGTGATCGTCTGCCCGGCCAGTTCGGGGGGGACGTGAAATATCTGAGCGGTGGGTGCGGACATTCCGGTACTAGTTACGTCGGTCGGGGGCGAATTGTCAATTGCTGGCAAACATTCCCTCCGCGATCTATCATCTGGCCGACAGTTTCCGTTCTTCACTCCCCCACCACCTCACCATGCCCACGATCAATTTCGTCAAGGAAAAACGCAAAGTCGAATGCGCCCCCGGGGAGAACCTGCGGACTGTCGCCCAGCGGGAGGGAATTGAGCTGTACCCTTTCCCGCACAACAAGGTCAATTGCATGGGCATGGGGATGTGCGCCAGTTGCCGCGTGCATATCACCAAAGGGACCGAAAACGTCAGCAAACAGGGCTTTTTCGAATGGGTCCGCCTGTTTCTCGGTCCTCTGACATTCTTCGCCCGAATCGGTCACACCGAAGACCTGCGGCTGGCGTGCAAGATCAAGGTGAACGGCAATATCGACGTCGAAACCCAACCCGCGATCATCGCCGCGGGGGAACGGTTCTGGGGCTAGCGATTCGCACGGACGGAGCGTTCCTTGGCTGACTCCCGGTTTCCCGCCGATCTGGACCGCTACAGCCGGCAAATGCTGTTTGCCGGCGTGGGAGTCGAAGGGCAACGGAGAATTCGCGCCGCGCGGGTGCTGGTCTGCGGCTGTGGGGCGCTGGGAAGCGCGGTCGCCGACGGAC
>JAPLOC010001334.1 GCA_026692825.1 Planctomycetota bacterium
AAGGGATTGGGCCGTAAGTGGAATTGCAGATTTGTATCATACGGCAAGGGAAATCACTGCCAGGCCCACCGACTGGCTGCGTCGCCGTTGGGTGGGGCCGTCTTGCCGTGCAGGCAGTCATGTTCGGCGGCAACCAGTACTTTATGGATCTGGCGAAGGTCAACTTGGTGTCGGCGGAGTCGGCAGTCTGACTGCCGATCTTCTTCTGGGGCGCGCGGCGGCCTCGAGTTCGGGATCGGTCGGCCGATGCAGCAAATCGACATTCAAATCGCAGCGATTGCCATGACTCTTGGAAAATGCACGGTTGTTTCCAGCGACAGTGACCTTGCCGCAGTACCCGGACTGAAGGTCGAGAACTGGGTTGCAGGTGGCACGCCCTGAGCGTTTAATGGATGGATGCTGGCTCCCATTCAACCCTCACCCCCTTCCAGTTGAATCATGCAGAATCCTGAACCGCAGAGCGAACATCGGTGGCTCCAACGACTCGTCGGCGAATGGACGATGGAAGCCGAATTCAGCATGGCACCAGATCAGCCCCCCACCAAAACGACCGGAGCCTAGAACGTCCGATCGCTGGGAGGACTTTGGACGATTGGCGAATTGGAAGGGGGAATGACCGGCGGCGACACGGACCGGTCCATCATGACGCTCGGCTTCGATCCCGCGAAACAGCGTTTCGTGGGAACCTTCCTGGCCTCGTGCATGACGTATCTCTGGGTATACAACGGGTCGCTCGACCCCAGCGGAAATCTCCTCACGCTGGACACCGAAGGCCCCAGCTTCAGTGGTGACGGCACGCTGGCAAAATACCAGGACATCATCGAGTTCCTGGGTGAGGATCACCGAACGCTCTCCTCGCAGTTTCTTGGCACCGATGGGGTGTGGCAGCGATTCATGACGGCTCATTACCGCCGGAAGGTGTAGTACGACAATCGGGACGGAGTTGATTCCGTGGGGGGGGGGGAGGCCATAGGTAATACGGCGTCAAGACGCAAACGGCTCGACGCCGCCACAAGGCCTGGCGAGCGGTCCGGCGTCAGCCGACCGGTTTTTGGCGTCGATGTCGCACTGCGCGCCGCCGGGGCCGAAAACCCGGCCCGCCGCGGCGGGACGCCGGCCGGCTCGCCTGCGCGACGTTGTCAACGGAACAACGAAGGACGGAACGGGGTCAGGTCTCCAACTTCGCGATGAACGCGTTGATCCTGCGGGCGTTCGTCCCGACGTCGCTCTTTCCCACCCGTGAAACCGAGCGAACATCGACCCGGGTTCCCGTTGGCGACGGCGTGAGTCGCACGACGACGTCGTCTTTGAAACCGAACCAAAAGGTCGTGTCCGTCGCTTCGATTCGCTGCGTCGTCGGATTCGAATCGACGATCTCCCAACCCATTTCCCGCGCGGCTTGCAAGGCCCTCGGAAACGCCGCGGCGGGTGGCCCCTTGAGCGCCCCCGGCTTCAGATCGGGATACCCGAGATGCTGTTGCCGAGCGAGTTCCAGACCGCCGTATTCCGACGCGTTCTCGGCCCCCCGCCGCAGCGGCAGAATCGCCTCAAACAACGGCGGCGTCTCGGTGTCGGTTGAGATGTCGTGAATGTAAGGCACGCTGTCGAGATTGCGTTTCCATATCAGCGTCACGGAAAGAACCGCGCTGGCAACGACCAGCCCGACGATCGACACAGTCCGCCCCATGAGCGACAGTTCCCAGAATGAAATCGCCAGTCCGACGAGGCAGACCGCGATCGCGGCGAGGCTGATCATGGCCGCCGCTTTCACCATCGCCAGCCCGGTCTTGAAACTCCACCAACCAAGACGGAATCCAGGACCGGAAGCGCCCACGGAAACCAATCCAAAGACGGCGATCGTCGCCCCCAAATAGCTGACCAAGTTCATTGTGATTCCTTATGCGGAAACTTTGCGGGAGCCGGCGAAAAGGAGCAGCGCGCCGACGGCGATCACGCCCCCCCCCAAAATGGGGGGCACGGGCCAGGTTTTGTTCGACTCGGAGGTGGCGGTGACCGGCCCGATATCGATCACCACGTCGCGGCTCACATAGGGGATCCCGCGGTAGAACAAGGCGACGGCCCCCACCGCGATGAGAAGCACGCCAATGACAATCAGTACGCTGTTCCGCATGGCGATCACAATCCAAGAGTATTTGAAGAAGGGATTTGCACGCTTAGGTCACCGGACGCATCACCGGAGTGCGCCCGGGGGAAAACAAAAAAGCCGACGTGTGGGAACACAGGGTATTCCCACACGTCGGCTTACTTCTTACGGAGCCTCCCCCCCCTGATTCGGGAGGGGCTGCTCTGAATTGAGTCATCCGAGAACCAACGCGGACATTCGCAGTCCGCCTGCCGAAGCAATCGCTCGGCGTATGTGGATTATAACATTCGTTACAAGTGAATTCAAGGAGCGACGCAGGGCGACGCCGCATTTATTGCACGGCGATCCGCGCATCTGGTTGGGACAAAAGGTTCTGGTCTCTGTTCTGGTGCGTCCCTGTGGACTTGACAAAGTGCGGGGATCCGCTTGGGCGACATTCACGGGCGCAACGCGCGACAGCGCGGCGGATTCGGGAGGTGTTGTGCGCCGATTTACGGTTTGATGCGATTCTGGGCCAAGCGTTTGGTGATGGCGGAAGGTAGAATGAACGGACGTAGATCTATCATAGACACAACCGTCCTCCCACGCAGGATCCAGGAATCACACGGTGAAACCCATTTCGTCCACGAATTCGCTGCGGGCCCTCGTGCTGTTCTTCTGCGCCGTTGTAATCCCGCTGATCGTTTCGCTACCCGGCGCTGCGGCGGATCAACCGGCCATAGACTCCCGGAACTATCGCGACTGGAAACATTCGGGCTCGTTTTTTCTGCTGACGACGCCAGAAGGGGCCGACCTGCCGGCCGACACCTCGGTCGAAGAGTTCCCCGTACTCGTGCGGCTGCACACCGACTTCTTTGATTTTCGTCAGGCGAAATCCCACGGTGAAGATGTGCGGTTTTCATCAGGCACGGGCGAGCGGCTCGCGTACCAGATCGAAGAATGGGATGCGGCTGGGGGAACCGCCAGCATCTGGGTGCGGATTCCAAAAATCCAGGGAAACGCCCGGCAGTCGATTCAACTGCACTGGGGCAACCCCGATGCCAAAAGCGAATCGAACGGCCGGGGGGTGTTCAACTCATCCAATGGCTATCTGGGAGTCTTCCACATGAACGACCCGGTGACGGATGAGACCGGCACTCTGGAAACGAAAGACACCGGCACGACCGAAGTTCGGGGCATGGTCGGTTCGGCGCGGCATTTTCCCGGGGGGCGTGGTGTCTTCTGCGGTGACAAGATCACCGGGTTTCCTACAGGCTCCAGCCCCAACACCACCACAGCCTGGATTCGATCGGAAGAGGCCAACGCCCGCGTTTTGGGCTGGGGCAACGAAGCGCCGCAGGGAAAGGTGATCTTGAATTTTCGGAGTCCACCCCACATTCGTATGGAGTGCTATTTCTCGGGTGCCGACGTCGCCAGCCGGACCCCCGTGCGGAAGTCCGAGTGGATCCACGTCGTGCATACCTACGAGAAGGGGGAATCTCTGCTGTACGTGAACGGAGTTCTCGACGGTGCCTCGAAAACCGCTTCCGCCCCGCTCGCGATCAAGAGCCCGGCGCGAATGTGGATCGGCGGCTGGTACGACGTGTACGATTTCAGCGGCGATGTCGACGAAGTTCGCATCGCCAACGTGGTTCGTTCGGCCGATTGGGCTCGACTCGAGTACGAGAATCAGAAACCGTTGCAGACTCTGGTTGGCCCCGTGGTGCGATCGGGCGACGTGTTCTCGGTTTCGGCTGAAAGGCTGGACGTGACCGAGGGGCAGAGCGCAACGGTCTCGGCAGAGGCGGGGGGCGCGCAAAAGGTTTATTGGATTCTCCAGCGTGGCGGGAAAAACAAGGTCGTTGCCGTCGACCGATTGAACTATTCGTTCGACGCTGGTCGGGTCGCCGGTGACGAAACCGCAAAGCTGACTTTCAAAGCGATCTACGCCAACGAAATCAAGACGCGAGACATCGCGATCGCGATTCGAGAAGTCCTTCCCGAACCAAAGTTCACCTTGAGCGCGCCCAACGCTTGGGACGGACGGCGGACGATCGAAGTGGCGGCACAGATCTCCAACCTGGCCGCGATGCGGGAGAAGGGGGTTGGCGACGTGAAAGTCCACTGGGCCGCCACCGGCGTACCGGTCATCAAGACAGAGGGGGACGGCAAATTGATTCTCAGTCGCTCACAAAACAGCGGCAAGCTGACCGTGACCGCGACGATCAGCAACGGCGGGCAGGCGGTCACGCAGACATTCGAGATCGCCGTTCAAGAGCCACCGCACGATGCGTGGGTCGTACGGACTCCCGACAAAGACGAGAAACCGGTCGACGGCCAGTTCTATGCCCGCGACGACAAAAACGAAGGAATGCTGCACTACAACGGCGCTTTGACCCAGGCTGCCGACGAGGTCTTCCTGAAGCTCTATGCCGACGACGAGCTCATCACAACCTTCAGTCAGAAACCGCAGGCCGACAGGTCGTACGCGTTCGCCGTCAAACTGAAGCCCGGTCTCATTCGTTACAGGGTCGAGCTGGGAACGAAAAACGGCGGCGTCGAGACGGTTCAGGAAACGGCTGACAATCTTGTGTGCGGCGACGCCTATCTCATCGAGGGACAGTCGAACGCGGTCGCAACCGACTGGGCTGGGGAAAAGAGCGAAGAACCGAGCGAGTGGATTCGCAGCTTCGGTTCCCTGGGAGGGGATGGTGCCAAGGGGTGGGGGACGGCGGTCCGCCGCGAAGGGGGCCATTGGCAGATCGGGTATTGGGGCATGGACCTCGCCCGGCATCTCGTCGACGCCTATCAGGTGCCGGTCTGCATCATCAACGGCGCTGTCGGGGGGACACGGATTGACCAGCATCAGCCGAACCCGAACGACCCCGCCGATCAGCGCACGATCTTCGGGCGCTGGTTGAAACGGGTGCAGCAGGCGCGACTGACGCATGGGATCCGCGGTGTACTGTGGCACCAGGGGGAAGCCGATCAGGGAGCCGACGGACCCGACGGCGGGTACGGCAGTGCAACCTACGAGCAGTACTTTCTCGATATGGCCGCGGCCTGGAAGCAGCACCTGCCGAACATTCAGCACTATTACCTCTTTCAGATCTGGCCCAACGCCTGCAGCCAGGGGGGAACCCGCCACAGCGACATGTTGCGCGACGTACAGCGTCGACTGCCACGGCTGTTTTCCCACATGAGCGTGATGTCGACCGTGGGCATCAAACCCGAAGGCCCCTGCCACTACCCGACCGATGGCTACGCCGAAATGGCGCGGCTGTTGATTCCCCTGGTCGAGCGAGACAATTATGGAAAGCGGTTTGACAAGCCGATCACGGCGGCCGACCTTAAAAGCGCTCGCTATTCGAGCGACCGCCGGGACGAAATCGTGCTGGAGTTCGACCAGCCGATGGCCTGGGAAGATTCTGTGGCCAGCCAGTTCAGTCTCGACGGCGCAGAGGTCAAGGTTCAGTCGGGATCGGCCTCAGGAGTGAACATCACGTTGAAGCTCCCGGCCCCGTCGGAAGCGACGACCATCACCTATTTGGTCGACAGACGGTGGAATCCGAACGCGCTGCTGTACGGCAGGAACGGCATTGCCGCGCTGACGTTTTGCGAAGTGCCGATCGCCCCCGCGAAGACTGCCAATCGATAGAGAGTTCTGCGAAGCGCAGATCAGAATTCGTCCTGGGGATGGGTCAGACTCTCGATGCACGTCGAGAACTCGACGGGTCCGGAAAGCGACGTGATTTTTAAGCGATAGGGGTAGGGAGGACCGATTGGTTTCGGTCCCCCCTCCCTCCGAACCGGACGGGCGGTTTTCCCGCATCCGGCTCTCCGGTTGATGGTGTTACCCCAGGGAGGATTGACAGATTCGAG
>JAPLOC010001335.1 GCA_026692825.1 Planctomycetota bacterium
ATTGGCACCGGTGTTCAACCCGGGGATCACGACCTCCACGTCGGTGACACCATCCTCACGCAATCGCCGCAGCACTTCGCACAGCAGCACCTTCGCGTACCCGCGCCGCCGAACCGACTCGGCGACAAACAAATCGGTGATCCCCACGGTCCGCTTTCCGCGGCAGACCGAATGCAATTCCATTCCCCAGCAGGTGACCAGTGCGGCGATTCCTCCGCCCGTGTTCGGGGCGAAGGTGAAGGTCAATGATTCAAATCGCCCGTGTCGAACCAGCCACCACCAGGACGCCCGGGGCGGCCTGTCGAGAACGCCGAATTTCATCTGCTTTTTCATGGCGATCCCGCGGGGATCGAACGGCGTCTTGCCAGTCTGCAGTTCGCGGGCCAGAACCGAGTAGTTTTCGGTCGGATTGTAGTTCAGCTTCGCGAAGAACGGAGCGGCGTGCGTATCGCTTTCGAGAAAACCGGCGCAGTCGGCTCCGCCATACAGCCCCAGGTAAAACGGATTCCGCTCGAGGGACTCTCCTGCGACAATCGCCTCCGCACCTTCATTTCGCAGGTAATCTTCCGCCAACTCCACAAGTCGTCGGCCAATTCCCTGTCGGCGATAGCCGGGGTGAACTCCAATGGCGCAGAGAATCCCGACTTCTTTCGAAATCGCCGACCCGTCGGTGTTGGGGCCGAAACCCGCGTGGCAGAAGCCCACCAGTTTTTTTCCATCCCATGCTTCGATCAGCCCCCGGCGATCGAAGTACGGCTCGGCGAGGACGAGCATGTCGTACGCGTCGCGCGAGAATTCCAAGGCCGCACCCGAGCCGAATTGAACTCGGTTCCACAATTCGGTCAGCGCGGGAACGTCGGGGTTGCGGAAGTGCCGATAGTCGATCAAGGAACTGGGGCCTTTGGCGGCAGGCGCAGAACGGAAATCGGAGGGAAAACGAACTTCAACGGTCACCAGCCACGCGACATGTTGGTCTCGATCGCCCGCTGCGCTTCGTGGAGGTCGGAGCCGGTATCGAGCATGTACAGGCGAATCGCGTGCAGTTTGTCTCCCTTAGCGCGCGAGAGACACTCCCGGGCGACGTCGCACGGGGGGGCGGTATCCTGCAGGCCGAGCAGCCGCTTCGAAACGACCCACAAGTCGCGGGGGCGCTTGGTCACCCGCAGCACATCTTCTTCGGGATAGTGCTGCTTCGCGAAAGCTTCGGCCTCCTCGTGACTCCCCGCCCAGCCGATCATGATGTGGGCGTTGGTCTCGATTTCATACAGGGGCATGTTCGACGTCTCGCTGCTGAAGATCTGAGTGGTGTGCGCAGTCATCGTAAACAGTTTTTCCGACTGCGGAAAGTCCGCATTGTCGGCATTCTCGATTCCACCCGACTTTCGGGGTGGCGGATCCCCGGGGGAAACCGTTAAGCTGCTGCGGTCCATGGATTGGGTCGCGGAATGCAGGCCCCTCCCCGCGCCGGGTAGGGGTCTCTATAATCCTCCGCCCCGGCGTCGCCAGACCCGTGGTGAAGCTCGCCACACGGCAATCGGTCAGCCGCTGGATTCAAACGACCTGAAGTAGATCCGCGTGTCTTTCGGGATTCACGGATTGTCAATGTTCCACCGTTCACAGACAATTTATGGCTGCCAACACCCTCACGAGCGTTTTGTCCGAAGGAGACGTCGCGGAAGTCGCGGAATGGATCGACTCACTGGTCGACGTTCTGCATCGGGAAGGGCCCGACCGCGTCCGCCAACTTCTCGTGCTGCTGCAGGAAGAGGCCTATCGCCGCGGGGTGATGCTTCCCTTCACGGCGAACACCCCCTACATCAACACCATCTCACGTGACAAGCAGCCGCGGTTTCCCGGAAACCGGGAAATCGAACGGCGGATCAAGAGCATTGTCCGTTGGAACGCGATGGCGATGGTGGTCCGCGC
>JAPLOC010001336.1 GCA_026692825.1 Planctomycetota bacterium
TACACAATCACCGCCGAGGTGGTCGACGAGTCGCGACGAACGATTGTGGGGACGGGCAACGTGCTGGTCGCCCGCAAACCATTCCAGGTGTTTGTCTGGCTGGGGAACGGTTACTACCAGGTGGGCGACACGATTGAGGCGTTCGCGCATGCCCACACACTCGATCGCAAGCCGGTGAGCGGAAAGGGTGAGCTGACGCTCTTCAAGGTCACTTACGACAACAAACAGAATCCGGTGGAAACCGCGATTCGCACCTGGGAAGTCGACACCGACGACCAGGGGGATGCGCGACAGAAAATCGCCGCGACGGAAGCGGGGCAGTACCGATTGGCGTACAAGCTGACCGATTCCAAAGGGAACAAACAGGAAGGGGCTTCGGTTTTCGTAATCCGGGGTCAGAAATTCGACGGCCGGGAGTTCCGGTTCAATGATCTGGAACTGATCACCGACAAACGCGAGTACGCGCCGGGCGAGAAGGTCAATGTCCTGATCAATACGAATCGTGCCGGTGGTGCGGTGCTGCTGTTCCTGCGTCCCACCAACGGCATCTACCTCCCTCCGAAACTGATTCGGCTGCAAGGGAAGAGCGTGGTCGAAACCGTAGCCGTCGTGCAGAAAGACATGCCGAACTTCTTCATCGAAGCGGTAACCGTCGCGAATGGCAAGCTGCACTCCGAGACGCGCGAAGTGGCCGTTCCGCCAGAAAAACGGGTTTTGAATGTGGAGGTTGTTCCCTCAACTACGGAGTACCTGCCGGGCGCGGCTGCCAAGGTGAAAGTGAAACTCACCGATCTGACGGGAAAACCGTTCGTCGGATCGACCGTGGTGTCGGTCTACGACAAGAGTCTGGAGTACATCTCCGGCGGCGGAAACGTCCCCGAAATCCGCGAGTTCTTCTGGAAGTTTCGGCGGAATCACTATCCGCAGACCGAATCGACATTGCAGAGATCGTTCAGCAATCTGCTGAAAAGCGGGGAGATCGGCATGTCGAATCTCGGCGCGTTTGGCGACCTGATCGTCGAACAAATGCAAGGCTTGGGGGGGCCTCCCGCAGGTCCTGGTGGTTTCGGCGGCGGCCGTGCGAAGGGCATGCTGATGCGCGGGATGCGTGGCGGTGGCGGCGGACCTGGAGGAGGCGGTGGTGGTCCCATGGCACCCATGGCGGCGGCGATGGAAATGGATGCGGCCCCAGCGTCTGATCGCGCGGGGATGACCGGGCTGGGAGCCGAGGGGGGAGGGACTGCGGATGTCGCGCCAACGGTCCGCTCGGAATTCGCCGATCTGGCGTTTTGGGCGGCGGCCGTTACGACGGCGGCCGACGGGACCGCCGAGGTCGATTTCAAAATGCCCGAGAATCTCACCGGCTGGAAAGTGAAGGTCTGGGGACTCTCGCACGGTGCCCGGGTGGGGCAGGGGGAGGCGGAGGTTGTCACACGGAAAAACGTGATCGTCCGTTTGCAGGCACCGAGATTCTTCGTCGAGAAGGACGAAGTCGTGCTGTCGGCGAATGTCCGCAATGAGTTGAAGGCGGCGAAGTCAGTGAAGGTCTCGCTTGATCTGACCGGGGGGACACTCGAACCGCTGTCACCTCTCACCTCGACCGTCGACATTGCCGCTGGTGCCGAGACACGGGTGGACTGGCGGGTCAAAGTGACTCACGAAGGGGAAGCAGTTGTGCGGATGTCGGCGATCACCGACGAGGAATCCGACGCGATGGAGATGAAATTCCCAGTCTACGTTCACGGCATGCTCAAGATGGAGTCGTACAGCGGCGTCGTTCGGCCGACGGACGAGTCGGGCAAGTTGGCTCTGGACATTCCCGCAGAACGCCGCATCAGCGACACCCGCATTGAGGTGCGGTTCACCCCCACGCTCGCGGGGGCGATGGTCGATGCCCTGCCGTATTTGGTGGAATTCCCGTACGGCTGCACGGAACAAACGCTGAACCGGTTCGTACCAACCGTGATCACGCAGCGCATCCTGCAACGGATGCAGCTCAACCTGAAGGACATTCAAGAGAAGCGGACGAATCTCAACGCGCAGGAGTTGGGGGACGATCGCGAACGGGCGGCGGGCTGGAAGCGGTTTGACCGCAACCCGGTCTTCGACGAAGCCGAAGTGACCGCGATGGTCCAGTCGGGAGTGCAGGCACTCACCGAAATGCAGCTTTCCGACGGCGGCTGGGGCTGGTTCAGCGGGTTTGGAGAACACAGTTGGCCGCACACGACGGCGGTCGTCGTGCATGGTCTGCAGGTCGCGAAGCAGAACGATGTCGCGCTGGTTCCCGGAATGCTGGAACGGGGCGTCGAGTGGCTGAAGCGCCATCAGGCGCGGCAGGTGGAATTGCTGAAGGAATTCGCCGTCAAGGACTCGAAGAATCCGAAGAAGGAACACGCCGACGATCTCGACGCGCTCGTCTTCATGGTGCTTTCCGATGCCGACGTCGCCGACACCGACATGCGCGAGTTTCTGTATCGAGATCGGGTCAAGCTCTCTGCGTACGGCGAGGCGGTTTACGGACTGGCGCTGCACCAGCAGCAACAGAACGACAAGCTGGCGATGATTCTGCAAAACCTCGATCAGTTCCTGGTCCAGGACGAAGAGAATCAGACGAGTTACATGAAGCTTCCCGCCGGGACCGCCTGGTGGTACTGGTACGGCAGCGAGGTCGAGGCGAACACCTGGTACCTGAAGCTGCTGGCGCGAACCGCTCCTCAGGATCCCAAGACTTCGGGACTGGTGAAATACCTGCTCAACAACCGTAAGCACGCCACCTACTGGAGCAGTACCCGCGACACGGCGTACGCGATCGAGGCGCTCGCCGAGTATTGGAATGCATCGGGTGAAGATCAGCCCAATCAGACAATCGAAGTGTGGTACGACGGCCAGAAGGCGAAGGAAGTCCACGTCGACAAGTCGAATCTGTTCACGTTTGACAACAAGTTCGTGCTGTTTGGCGACACCGTCGAGACCGGCGCGCGGACCGTGGAATTGCGCAGGAAGGGAAAAGGTCCGGTCTACTACAACGCGTACGTCACCAACTTCACGCTGGAGGATCAGATCACCCGGGCCGGCCTGGAGGTGAAGGTGAATCGCAAGTACTACACGCTGACGAAGACGGACAAGCAAGTGGCGGTCGTCGGCTCCCGCGGTCAGGCGGCGTTGCAGAAGGTCGAGAAGTACGACCGGACGGAACTCGAAAACCTGGCGACATTGAAGTCGGGGGATCTGGTTGAGATTGAACTCGAGATCGACAGCAAGAACGACTACGAGTACTTGCTGTTCGAAGACATGAAGGCTTCGGGGTTCGAACCGGTCGCAGTCCGCTCGGGTTACGGCGGCAACGAGATGGGAGCGTACATGGAGCTGCGGGACGAACGGGTGGCGTTTTTCGTCCGCTCGCTGCCGCGCGGTAAGCACAGCGTCTCGTACCGGATGCGAGCCGAGATCCCCGGCAAGTTCAGCGCCCTCCCCACACGGGCGAGCGCGATGTACGCCCCCGAGCTGAAGGGGAATTCGGACGAGATCAAGCTGCAGATTGAAGACTGAGCCGCTGGGGAGCGTCGCGGCGTCAGCCCGCTGAACCGTCGCCAGCGTGAATGGCGCGGGCAGGGGGGGGCAATCGAAATCAATCCCCCGCCCCGCCGCTGGCGTCTGGGCTGGACTTACTCCGCTTTGCCGCGTGCCTTGCGAATCAGCGGAATCAACAATTCGTCAAGTTCCTTCAAGCCTTCGTCGGCGTTGATCGTGTACAGGCCGGCGTGGAAGTGGGCGATTTTTCCGTCGGCACCAATCACGACCCACAATGGCAATTTCGCGTTGGACTCACGGGGATCGCCGAACTTCTTCAGCAGTTTGCCGTCGTCTCCAGCCAGCGGATAGCCAAGGTTCATAAAGCTCTTCAGCCGCTGGGCCGACTTGGCGGCCGCTGGTGCCGACTGTTCCTGTGCGAAACGTTCGTCGACCGCTACGCCAAAGACTTTTACCCCCAGCTTCTTGCGACGGTCGTTGAGAAAATCGAGATACCCGACCTGGCCGTACGGCTCGACGAGCGGCTCCGATTGATACTCCCAAAAGTGCAGCACCACGATCTGGCCTTTGAGATCGTCGGCGGAGACGGTCGACTTGTCGAGCAGGTTCAGCTCAAACGCCGGCGCGGGCTTTCCGACGAACTTCTGTTGCAGGCGATTGACCTCACTGGTGCGGTCGTTCTGTCCCCGCAGATCACTGGAGACGGCGGTGACGAGACTGCTGAAGGGCGTGTCGGCCGACAGTTTCTTCAGTTCCGGAAGAACTTTCGACACCAGGCCAAGCTGTTCATCCGAGAGTTCCGGGCGAATCTCAAGCGGTTTCCGTTTCAGGGACTTCTGGAGTTCGACCAGTTTCGTCCAGATCGCAGTCTGGCGTTCAATGTCTTCGTTCGAGAGGGCTTCGAACGCCTCGAGCTGCATCGACAGGCGGTGCTCATCCCCCTGGCCTACGAAAACCTTTTCCTCAATGGCCGCCATCAGCGGCGCGTCGGTCAGCACCCAGACCGTCCGCTTCTTTCCGATTCCCGTGGTCGCTGTCGCCTGCCAGCAAAGGCGTTCGCCGAGCTTGGTCTGCTGCGTCACCTCCCACGATTCTTTGCCGAGGTTCCACTTCGCGTCGGCCTTCAACTTGCCAGAATAAGCAATCAGTGGAAGGGGGACACTCAGCACGGTGGGGGCACCTTCGTAGTCGTACAAGAGGTGCGGGGAGTCGCCGGAAGTGACGGCCAGTTCGCCGTTGTATTCGAGAGTGCCGAACCGCTCGGGCCACGACCAGCCCCCGGCACCGCGTTCGGTCAGAAACCACGAAAGTTCCCGCCCGTCCGCTTTTCGCCGCACCAAACAATAGAGGTTGAACCGTTTGACCGGGTTCCCCTCACCATTGCGGACGCCGGCCGTCAGTGTTCCCGAGTAGCGGACGGCACACGCGGGAGCGTCATCCAAAGGGTTGGCCAGCCACACGGTGCAGGCAAGCAAGGCGGCGGAAAGTGACATGCGTAACGACTCCGGGGGAGCGATTGGCGGGCTGAGGTCGGGAGGGCAGGGGGGGACACCGTCGACCGGGGTCGTTCCGGGTGTCCGAATCGCCGCCGGGAACCGTCGCCGCAATTCGGCGAAACGGGGACCGGGGCGGGAGGGATGCTAGCACAAGTCCGGTTCCGCCGAAACTGCTGGAAATGCGAAAGGCGTTGACACTGCTGGTTGCGCCCCATAACCTTACGTTGCGGAGAGTACGGCTTGTGACGCGGGACGGTTCACTGCCGCGCACCCCACATTTTCGA